>JBBSES010000212.1:0-7604 GCA_038239465.1 Gemmatales bacterium | reverse complement strand
TGGCAGGCGCGGGCGGGCCCCCCCCCCCCCCCCCCCCCCCCCCCCCCCACCCACCCCCCTCACCACCAACCACCCCCACCCCCCCCCCCCCCGCCCCACAACCCACCCCCCACCCAAAAACAAAAAACTAACCCCCCCCCCCCGCTCGCCAATTCGTTTGTAAAGCAGTGTCGCCAACATGGCGTTCCCCTCACTCCTTCCGCTCCGCCCCAATCCGCTGAATCGCATACTCCGCCGCGTTACGCACGCTCAGGCTCTCGTCCTTCAATGCCCCGGTCAATCCCGGTATTGCCTCGCGCGCCTCGGGACCGATGGCGGCCAGCGTCTGGCAGATGCCCCAGCGCGTCGTCGGGTTGCGGTCGCGCAGCATCTCCAGGAGGGCCGGCACCGCCTTGGCCGGCTCTTTGCGGAATTCGCCTTGCCCGTTGATAGTCAGCATGGCGCGGACGACGAACTTGCGCACCTCGGGATGGGTGTCTTCCTTATCGACGACTTCGACGAGGGCCGGCATCGCCTTGCGCGCGGGCGAGCCGATGGTGTCGATGGTGTCGGCGGCGGCGCGCTGCACATTGCGGTCCTTGCTCTTGAGCGCTTGCACCAAGTAAGGGACCGCGTTGGCGCCGAAGCGCTCCAGGGCGAAGACGGCTCCCTGGCGCACGTCGCTGTTGTCGTCGTTCAGGGCGCGGGCCAGTAGGGGGAGGAGGAGCTTGTCGTCGGCTTGCAGCTGGACGAGCGATTTCCACGCCTGTTGCCAGACGGCCACCTCTTTATCGCGGAGTGCCTCGATCAGGTCGGGGGCCACGTCGATATCGAAGCGGGCCAGGATGGCGGCCGAGACCAGGCGCACCGCGGCGCCGTCGTCCTTGAGGCCGGCGCGGGCAAAGGGCAGGACCGTGTCGTTGCCGAAGCGCGTCAGCGTGTTGATGGCGCCGGCGCGGACTAGGGGGTTCTTGTCCTTGACGGCTTCGAGGAGCGCGGGCTTGAGGACTTTTTCGTCGGCCTTGAGCTCCTGCAGGGCGGCGATCACATTTTCGCGCACGCCGTCGTCGGGGTCCTTCAAGGCGCTGATGAGCGCCATCATGGCGGGTGCGCCGCAACGGCGCAACACGACGACGACGCTTTCACGGACGGCAGCCTTGTCGTCGCCCAGCAACGGCGCGACGGCGGCTTGCAGTTGGTCGAGGTCCACGGCCAGGCCGCGCAATCCCGCTTGCGCCTGCTTGCGGACCTTCTCGTCCTTGTCGCGCAATGCCTCGACCAGAGGGTCGAGGGCCGGCGCTCCCAGGTATTGCAGATAGGCAACGGCATCGAGCCGGATATCGAGATTGCCGTCTTGTGCCGCTTGTTTCAGCGGCGGAAGTGCGTCGCGCGGTTCGGCGAACGTCAATAGCGCGGTGCCGGCCTGCTGGCGGACGCTGCCGTCGGGATCGCGCAGCAGTCGGCCGAGTCGGTCGAAGACGCGGCGGTCGCGGTAGCCGAGTTGCCCGACGAACCCTGCCGCCTTGGCGCGGACATCGGCATGGGGGTCATTCAAGGCATCGGTCAACGCTTGGCGAGCGCCGGACTGGCCCAGCGCGGTGATGGCACGCTGGCGCGGAATAGATGGATCGCGCCACAGCGCCGCCATCGCCCACGGACTGCCGATGCCCGTCATGAGGACCGGCAACACGATGCCGGTGTCGTCGGTGCGCAACGATTCCACCAGGAGCGGAACGGCGTCGGGGCCAAGTTTCGCGAGCGCGGCGGCGGCCTCGTCTTGCAATCCGCTGTTTTCGTCGCGCATCACTTGGCCCAGCAGCGGTACGGCATCCTTCGCGTCCGGCCCGACCAAGCCCAAGGCGACGATAGCCACGCGCCGCTTCTCGCGGTCGCTCGCGTTCGCGGCTTCCACGAGCGCGGGCACGGCGGCAGGGCCATAAAACGCGATCGACTCCGCCGCCGCCTGACGAACATCCACGTCGCGGTCGGCGAAAGCGGCGACGAGCGCGGGGATAGCCACCTCGGCCGGCGGCTTGATCCGAGCCAACGCCCATGCGGACTTGCGGCGAACGTCGCCGCTCGGATCGTCACGCAACAAAGACAGCAACCGCGGCAATGCCGTCCGTGCCTCGGGGCCGACGCGGCCTAAACCCCAGACCGCGTAATAGCGCACGTCGGCGCTTTCGCCCAGCGCGTCGGCCAGGGGCGACACCGCATGGGCACCGACCCTGTCGAGCGCCAGCAGGGCGTCGAGTTTGATCGGTTCGCGATCGACGTGCAGCGCCTTGACCATGTCGGGAATCTTGGCCTGGCGCGTGGCGTCGTCCATGCCCTCCCACTCGGCAAGCAGGGCGATGGCCAGTTCTTTTTCGGAAGGCGGCCGCGGCGGCGGCACGGCCACGACGCTGCCCGGCCCGACTGTTTTCCAATAAATGAAGAAGCTGCCGCCGACGATGACCGTCAGGCCCAGCGCCATCCAAAGAGTTTTCATGCCTCGGGAAACCTCATGGCGGAACGAGAGAGGGGAACGGCGAACGACGACCGTTCCGACACCGTGGTCCCGATCCGGAGGCAGCATTCCAAACGTGACCCACGCCGTCATTGTGCATCAAGGAGGGAGCAATATCAACGGGCCAGCAGACGAACCTTTGCCAACGCCGCGATGTCCGTAAGATCAGTGGTAATCGGCATTCTCCGTCAGCACGCGAAGGAAACTCTTTCATGCCACTCCCGCGCCGGACCCATACCTGCGGCGAACTGCGCGACGCGCACATCGGTCAGACCGTCGTCCTCAACGGTTGGGTCAATACCTACCGCGATCACAACGTCTTCGTCTTCATCGACGTCCGCGACCGCTACGGACTGACGCAAGCGGTCTTCGAGCCGGAACGCGGCGCCGACCTTTTTCGCCAGGGCCAGGAGCTACGAAGCGAATGGGTGGTCGCCGTCAAGGGAACCGTGGCGCGGCGCCTGCCCGGCAAGGAGAATCCCGACCTCGTGACCGGCCAGATCGAGGTCAAGGTCGAGGAACTGCACGTCTTGAACCGCTGCCCGACCCCGCCGTTCGAGATCGCCGAGATTACCGACGAGGCCAAGGAGCGCAAGCGGCAAAAAGACAAGGACAAGGGCAAGGAGTCGGAGAGCCAGGACGACAACCTCGCGGCGGAAGACCTGCGCTTGCAGTATCGTTACCTCGACCTGCGGCGGCCGCCGTTGCAGCGTATCCTGCACATGCGGCATCGGCTCTGCAAGACGATGCGCGACTACCTCGACGCGCAAGGCTTTCTGGAACTGGAAACGCCACTGCTGGGCCGCAGCTCGCCCGAAGGGGCGCGTGACTACCTGGTTCCCAGCCGCGTCTTTCCCGGCAGCTGGTACGCGCTGCCGCAGTCGCCGCAGTTGTATAAACAACTGTTGATGGTTGCCGGCTACGACAAGTACTTCCAAATCGCCCGCTGTCTGCGCGACGAAGACCTGCGCGCCGACCGGCAACCGGAGTTCACGCAGCTAGATGTGGAGATGTCCTTCGTCGAGCGCGAACATGTTCTGAGCATGGTCGAAGGACTGGTGGCGGATATCTTCCGTGTCTGCCGGGGCGTGACGATCCCGCTGCCGTTGCCGCGGCTAAAGTACGCCGACGCGATGCTAAAGTACGGCAGCGACAAGCCCGACCTGCGCTTCGGTCTGGAGATCGTTGACATCACCGACCTGGCGGCGAAGACGGAGTTCAAGGTATTCCAAAGCGTCGCCGAGGCGGGCGGCAAAATCCGCGGCCTAACGCTCAAGGGCGCCGCCGACAAGCTGACGCGCAAGATGCTCGACGACCTGACGCCGTTCGCGCAGCGCTACAACGCCAAGGGGGCCGCTTGGATCAAGGTCGAGGCCGAGAAGTTCACCTCGCCCATCGAAAAGTTCCTGCCGGCGCCAGTGCAGCAAGAATTGCGCCAGCGTATGGCCGCGACCGCGGGCGACGTACTCGTTTTCGTCGCCGACAAGGAAGACGTGGTCTGCCAGGCGCTCGGCAACCTGCGCGTCCACCTAGCGACGCTCCTCAAGATCTTCGACCCGGCCGCGGCGGACTTCCGCTTCGCCTGGGTACTCGACTTTCCCTCGTTCATCTGGGACGACGAAGAGAAGCGTTGGGCGGCCAATCATCACCCTTTCACGGCTCCGATGGATGAAGACCTCGACAAGCTGGAGAGCGATCCGGCCAGCGTCCGCGCCAAGGCATATGACCTGGTGCTCAACGGCTACGAGGTGGGCGGCGGCAGCATCCGTATCCACGACTCGGCCGTGCAATCGCGGCTGTTCGCCGTATTGGGCATGTCGCCGGAACAAGCCCGCCAACGCTTCGGCTTCCTGCTCGACGCGCTCAAGTACGGGGCACCGCCCCACGGCGGCATCGCGTTTGGCATCGACCGCTTCACCATGCTGCTGACGGGCACGACGAACATCCGCGACGTGATCGCCTTCCCGAAAAATCAGAAGGCGCGCGACCTGATGACCGGCGCTCCGGCGGCGGTGGACAAGAAGCAGCTGAAGGAGTTGGGGCTATAATTCATCAACCGTCTGTTGAGAGGAAGCCGCCATGCCCCTGCTGGACCATTTTCACGCGCCGCTTTATCCGGCGCGGCGCTGGGAATCGATGCATGCCTTTTGGATAGCGGAAATCGCCGCGCGGCTCAACCAAGCGGTTTTGCCGCCGTGCTATCTAGCCGAGTGCCAGATTCACATCGGCGGCCGGGTCGAAGTGGACATGGCCACGCTCGATCTCCAGTCATCCCAGGCCGTGCCTTCTAATGAGGCGGGCGTCGCTGTCGCCGTGGAGACGTGGGCGCCGCCCGCGACGACACTCGTGTTGCCGGCCGTGTTCCCCGACGATATCGAGGTCCGGGTGTTCGCCCTCGAGGGCGGGCAAGAACTGGTGGCGGCGGTCGAGGTGGTTGGTCCCGGCAACAAGGACCGTCCCGAGACGCGCCGGGACTTCGCCGCCAAGTGCGCCAGCTATTTGCAGGCGGGCATCGGCCTGGCGATCGTGGATGTCGTCACCAGCCGACTGGCCAATTTGCACGATGAGCTAATGCGGTTGCTCGATCACGACGCCAGCGCGCGTTTTCCGGCCGCGACGCCGATTTACGCCAGCGCGTACCGGCCGGCGCGTCGGGGAACCAGTGATCAAATCGATGTTTGGCTCACCCCCCTGGGGGTCGGGGAGTCCTTGCCGACGATGCCGTTGGCCCTGCGGGGCGGCGCGACGGTGCGGCTCGAACTGGAGACGACCTACGCCGCGGTGCGCGAACGTAGTCGCCTCTGAGGGTCAGTCGGCGCTCCTCCCTTTCTCCGATTGTGATAGGATCTTCACATTCCGCCGAAAGGAGTCTGCGCATGACAACTATCTTGCCTCTGCCCTCGCTGGCGTTGGACGATCCCGCCCTCTACCTGAACCGCGAACTGAGCTGGCTGGAGTTCAATCGCCGCGTCCTCGAAGAGGCGCAAGATACCGGCGTGCCTTTGCTGGAACGCTTGAAGTTCCTGGCCATTTTCGCTTCCAATCTCGACGAGTTCTTCATGGTCCGCGTCGGCGGCCTGCAACAGAAGGTGCAGGCACGCATCGAGCGCGGCTCCGGCGCCGATCGGATGCGGCCGCACGAACAACTCGAACGCATCAGCCAGACGACGCGGCAAATGGTCGCCGAGCAATACCGTTGCTTCACGGAAGAAGTGGTGCCGGCGCTAGAGCGCGAAGGGGTCGTCATCAAACAGGCGGAGGCGCTCAACGCCGCCGATAAGGCGCGGCTACGCGAGATATTCCTCGGGCAAATTTTCCCGGTACTGACGCCGTTGGCCATCGACCCGGGGCACCCGTTTCCGCACTTGCTCAACAAGTCGCTGAATCTAGCGGTCATGCTGCGTCGGCCGCGCGACGACGAACAGCTATTTGCACTGGTGCAAGTGCCGGCCGTGCTGCCGCGTTTCATCGCTCTGGCCGCCGAGAGAGGCCACGCCTTCACGCCGTTGGAAACCGTGATACGTCTGCACCTCGCCGAACTATTCCCCGGTATGGACCTGGCCCAAAACGCCGTCTTTCGCCTGACGCGCGATAGCGAATACGAGATCGATGACGAAGTCGAAGACCTGTTGAAGACCATCGAGGAGGAAGTGCGCAAGCGCCGCCGCGGCGTCGCCGTGCGTCTGGAAATCGAGGGCGATTCGGTCCCGGACATCGAGCAGTTCTTGAGCGGTGTCCTGGAACTGGACGCGACGGATGTCTATCGTGTTCCCGGCATGTTGGATTTGACGGGGCTATTTCAGATTCACGGGCTACCGGGATACGCGCCGCTACGCGATCCGCAGTTCCTGGCGCAGCCCGTCACGGAATTCGTCCACGCCGGCAGCCCGTGGGGGGCGATCAAGGCGCGCGACATCCTGATGCACCACCCGTATGAATCGTTTGGCCCCGTGGTCGATTTCATCGAGGCGGCGGCGGCCGACGAGCGCGTGCTGGCCATCAAACAAACCCTTTATCGCACCAGCAGCGATTCACCCATCGTGCGGGCGTTACAGCGCGCGGCCGACAGCGGCAAGCAAGTGACGGCCGTCATCGAACTGAAGGCGCGCCTTGACGAAGAGCGCAACATCCTTTGGGCGCGCGAACTCGAAAAGGCGGGCGTCCACGTCGTCTTCGGCTTCGTCGGCCTGAAGACGCATTGCAAGGTCGCCCTCGTCGTCCGCCGCGAGGAAGACGGCATCCGCCGCTACGTCCACCTGGCGACGGGCAACTACAATCCGCAGACCGCGCGCATCTACACCGACCTGGGCTACTTCACCTGCAACCCCGATTTTTGCGAGGATGCCTCGGCGCTGTTCAATTACCTCACCGGCTACGGCGAGTTGCCGCAGTGGCGCAAGCTGATCGTGGCGCCGAGTCGGATGCAGTCGTTCATGATCGAGAGCATCGACCGCGAGATCGCTTGCCGCAAGTCGCACGGCGAAGGCCGGATCATCGCCAAGCTCAATGGCCTGCTGGAGCCGGCCGTCGTGCAAGCGCTCTATCGCGCCAGCCAGGGCGGGGTACGCATCGACCTGATTTGCCGCGGCATTTGCGCCCTCCGGCCCGGACTACCCGGCATCAGCGAGAACATCCGCGTCTTCTCGATCGTCGATCGCTTCCTCGAACACAGCCGCATCTTTTACTTCGGCAACGGCGGCGACCCGCAAGTGTACATCGGATCGGCCGACTGGATGGACCGCAACCTCAGCCGTCGCGTCGAGGTGATTTTCCCCATCGAGCCGCCGGAATTGAAGAACCGGCTCATCTGCGAAATCCTGGCGACCTCGCTCTCCGATAACGTCAAGGCCCGCGAACTCCTCTCCGACGGCAGCTATCGACGAGTGAAGGCCGAGCCGGGGCAACCTCTCGTGCGCAGCCAGGACCAATTCCTTGAAATTGCCGCCGCCAACGCCGCCCGCCGCCTTAACGGCGTGCCGTCGCCCGAGGTGCAGGCGAGTCTTCCCACCGGCACGAGGCGGCGGCAGCGTAAGCGGCAGTCTGGATGATCGGGCAAGGAAACCGATGGTTAGCGACGCTGCTCTGTAAATAACCTGGCGAGCGGGGGGCGTTAGCC
>JBBSES010000211.1:0-7639 GCA_038239465.1 Gemmatales bacterium | reverse complement strand
TGCGCCGCTTCTTCGAGGAGGCGGCCTTCGTCGAATTCGGGGGGCCGCCCGAAGGGAGGGACGAGCGCCGGAAACGGATGCAGGCATTGACATATAACGATGTGTCGGCGGATCGCAACACGGTGGCGATCGTGCAGGCGCTGGAGGCGATTCTCGCGCGGCACGCCGGGGGACAGCCCGGTAGCATGGTGGAGGTCAACGGCCCCGACGGCGGCCTGGTGCTGCGCCTGCCGGGGCGGCCGGAAGCGGAAGTCCTGTATGTACCTCACGTATGAGCGGAGATGGCGTCATGGCCAGCATCGAAACCGAGGTGGAACCCCTGACGGAGGAGATGATCGAGGCGGCCAAGGCCGAACTCGTGGAAACGGACAGTGAAGAAGCTCGCGCCGAAAGCCAGGAGGCCCGCGCCGACGCGCAGAAAGCTCGCGCCGATAACTTGGAGGCCGAGGTGGCCCGACTGCGCGCCGCCCTTGCCGCGACTCCTCCTTCCGACCCGCCCGTCGGCTGAAAGTCAAAGGCCGCCTGAACCTCTCGCCTTCGTGCCGTGTCTTAATGATGGAGACCACTCATGGCCATCACCGACCCCGACCTTTTTGAGTTGCCCCCCCCGCCAGTCATCGACCATCCGCCGGCCCTGTCGAATTTCCCGCCGCCGTCGATCGTGCTGCCCGTCTTCGACCTGCCCGATAACGACGAGGTTCCGATGGAATCGCCGTGGCACCGCTCGGCCATGAACCTGCTCATCGACGTTGTTCACTGGCATCTGCGCGAGCGCAAGGATTACTACGTCGGCGGCAACATGTTCATTTACTACGGCAGCCGGCAGGCGCAGACCTGGGAATATCGCGGGCCGGACTTCTTCTTCGTCGATGACGTGGACGGCACGCGCGAACGCCGTTCCTGGATCGCCTTCGAGGAACAGGGCCGCTACCCGGACATCATTATCGAACTGATATCGCCCAGCACCGGCAACGAAGATCGCACGACCAAGAAGGTGATTTACGAACGGACCTTTCGCACATCGGAATACTATTGCTATGACCCCGAAGACCAAAAGCTGGAAGGTTGGACACTCGACAACCGTCGCTATAAACCTCTCGCCCCGAACGAACGCGGCTGGCTGTGGTGCGAACAACTCGGCCTCTGGCTGGGCACCTGGCGGGGAACGTTTCAAAAACAGGAAGCACACTGGCCGCGCTTTTACGACGAACAGGGCACCCTCATCCTGACCGAGGCAGAGGCGCAGCGCCAACGCGCGGAAGCCGAAGCCCAACGCGCGGAAGCCGAAGCCCAACGCGCGGAAGCCGAAGCCCAACGCGCGGAAGCCGAAGCCCAACGCGCGGACACGGAGGCTGAGCGGGCGCGGGCCGAAGCTGAACGCGCCGAGAGTGCCGAAGCCAAGATGGCGCGTCTTCGCGCCTGGCTTCTGGCCCAGGGACTGGCGCCGCCCCCGGAGAATGGTCCGGGTTGAAATAGGTGAGTCCCATGGACGACCAACGCCGCGTCAAAATCAGCAAATACCTGAGCAAGCACCTGCGCCACCAACCGGAGCGCCTGGGCCTCTCGCTCGAACCCGGCGGCTGGGTCGCCGTCGATGCCCTGCTTGCCGCCTGCCAGCGCCATCGTTTCGCCGTCAGCCGGGCCGAGTTGCAAGAGGTCGTCGCCCGCTGCGACAAGCAGCGTTTCGCCTTCGACGATTCGGGCAGCCGCATCCGCGCCAACCAGGGGCACAGCACCGAAGTCGATTTGCAACTGGAAGCCGCCGTCCCGCCCGACGTCCTCTATCACGGCACCGGCGCCGCCACGCTGCCCCTCATCGTGGGCGACGGTTTGCGAAAAATGGCCCGGCATCACGTCCACCTGTCGGCCGACGCCGCGACGGCCCATAAGGTAGGCCAACGGCACGGCACGCCCGTCGTCCTCACCATCGATACCGCCGCCATGCACCGCGATGGCCACGTCTTTTACCGTTCCGCCAATGGGGTTTGGCTGGTAGACTCGGTGCCTGTCGAATTCCTCCTCCTGCCAGAGTTGGGGAGACTGCCGTCGTGACCATTCGCGCTTTGCACCATGCCCAGGAACCCGCCTCCAACGCCGCCCGCGACCACATCGCGCGCCTGGAGCCGCGCGCGTTGCGGACCTATACCCCGTCGCAGGCGGTCATCGCCAAGAGTGCCGGCATCTATCACTGGACGCCCGAGGGCCGACGGCTGTACGACTTCACCTCCGGCGTCCTCGTCTCCAATTTGGGGCACAACCCCGTCGCCTGGCTGCGCCGCTATCACGACACCCTGGGCTATACCGCCCTGCCCTCCAACGGCCACGCCGGCGACTACTTTCCCGCCCTGCCGATGACCGCGTACAACGCCGTCACCGCGGTGGAAACCGAGGCGACGCGCCGCCTTATCGAGGTGCTGCAAGGCCGGCCCGGCGGCCGGCGCCTGGAGCAAGCGCTTTGGGCCGCCTCCGGTTCCGAGGCGATTCAGAAAGCGCTGTGGGCGTCGTTGGCCCGCGACCGCACGCGCGATCTCATCGTCGCCACGCGGCACGGCTTCCACGGCAAGAAGGGGCTGGCCAACGCCGTCACCGGCAGCGAACACGACCGCGACCGCGACCCGCGCGTCCGCTGGATCGGCTTCCCGATGGCCGAGTGCCCGGACGTATCCACGCGCGGCCGGCCCTTCGACTTCGCTCCCTATCGTCGCGAACTGGAAGCGCTCTTCCACCAGTTCGGTTCGCGCTTGGGCACGCTCATCACCGAACCGTACCTCGGCGGCGGCGGCTCGTATCATCCGCCGAAGGAATATCTGCAAGGGCTGGAAGCGTTCTGCCGGTCGCACGACATGGTCTTTATCCTCGACGAGGTGCAGGCGAATTTCGGCCGCACCGGCGACCTGTTCGCCTACGAAACCTACGGCCTGGAGCCGGATATCGTCGTCCTGGGCAAGGGCCTGGGCAACGGCGTCCCGGTGGCCGCCGCGGTGGGCCGGGCCGACATTTTCGCCGCCCTCGACTACGGCGAAGGCTCCGACACCTGGAGCGCCAATCCGCTGTGCTGCGCCGCCGTCCTCGCCACGCTCGATGGCTTCGCCGAAAGCGACGTGCTCGGCCAGGCGCGCAAGGCTTCCGCCATCATCGAAGAAGGCCTCGTCGCCCTGAAGGAACTGCCCTTCATCGCCCATGTCCGCGGCGAACGCGGCGGCATGGTCTGGGGCATCGAGACGCGCGACCACGCCGGCAAGAGCGCCCACGAATGGGCCAACGAGATCGTCCTCGCCTGCTACCGCGGCGACGGCGACGGCATTCATCTGCTCGGCCCGCTCGCCAAGAAAGTGGTCCGCGTGGCGCCGCCGTTGGTGATTACGGAGGCGGAAGCGCGGGCGTCAATGGCCTTGATGCAGCGGTTGCTCGAACCGCTGGGACAGGGGAAGATGGCGGTCGCGGGGGAGCTGGTTTCCGTTTAGCGACGCATCGCGGAAGTGTCCGGATCGCGGAGAAACGAGCTTTAAACGAACGAATCACCGTCGATGCGAATGTCCTCGTCGGCAAAGCAGTGGTACGCGGCACGAGGCTAAGCGTCGATTTCCTGGTAGGACTGATGGGCCAAGGCTGGCCCGAGGCGGAGATTCTTCGCAACTATCCGGGCCTGGTTCGGGAAGATTTGTTGGCGTGTTTACAGTATGCCAGCGAAAGGGTCGGCGAAGAGAGGACAAGCTCATTTCGAGCCGGCCATTCCGTATACTCATTGGAATGAATGGGAACACTTGGCGCGGTTATTGATTTCGGTATTCATCGAAATGGAATGAATCACTTCGGCAACTCCGCCAGATCGAGCCGTTTCAGCAACGTCCTCTTGTTGCCGTGATTGGCGCGCAACACGCGCATGCGCCTCGTGAATTCGTCCTCAATCCCCGCCCGCTGGGCGAGGTCTCGAAGATCGATGAGCCACGCGACGGCCTGGCCGTATTCCTTGGCCTGTCTGACCTCAATGGCCTTTTCCACCTGTTGCCATAGTTCCTCTTCGCGGCCGACGAGCGCGTCGAGGTGGCGTGCTCGCGCCTTGGCTTGTTCTCGGGCCTTGCGCGCCTGTTCCTTCTCCGCCCGTTGGGCTGCCTGGTGTTCCTTCTCTGCGGCCAGGCGATCTCGTGCTTCGAGGAGTTCGCCGGCTTTCCGTCGCGGCGGGGCGGCGCTTTCGTCCGAGACTTTCGAACCGCGTCGGCGTGCCTGGTCTTCGCGGAAGCGCTGGAGCAACTGCCCGGCCAACGGCGGACCTTCGTTCCGCATCAGCCGTACCAACAAGCGATCCGTCTCCTTGCGGGGTAGTTGCGCGACCCAGGCCGTCAATTCCTCCGCCGATGGGCTGCTCGGCACCCCCTCCGCCGATGCGGCGGCCGCGGCTTCGACGAGGTCGGGATCGACGCGGATGAAATCGATGAAGCGCTCCAGCGGCGCGGAAAGTTGCCCCAGGCCGGGCGGAACCGGCGGTTCGGTTTCATCGTCCGCGATGTGGCCGTACTCCACGGCGAACAGCCAGGCCAGGTAGAGGCAGCGGAGGTCGCCGGCTAGCAAGTCGGAACGCAGCGGCACCAGCGAGTCCAGCCAGCCCTCGCCTTTCTGCCAGCCGTCGTACCCGTCTTCGGGGTTACTGTGGAAGTCGAGGATCACGTGTTCCCGCGTGGCCCGCGCAAGCAAGGCGCTGTCCGCGAGGTACGGTTCCGCCGGCGTCAACGGGAAGGACGGCACCGGCATTCGCAGCATGAAGCGGCGTGTTCCCCAGTTGGCCAGGTAGAGGTGGGCGTCGAAATACCGATCCATCAAGTGGTCCGCGTTGCCGCGAAAGCTGCCGTAGCTGTATTCGTTCGCGAAGCGGGTTGCCGTGATTTCGGCGCGAGACGAGATCGCCCGCAGTTCGGCCCTCGCCTCCTCGTCGAGCGGTCGGTCGATGGCCTGGAATTCGTAATACTGATACTCGCTCATCGCCTCGTCTCCTGGCGGCGTCGGGAAGCGAATGACCGCCATTATAACCGCCTGCCTTCCCCCGAAAACTCCCTTCGCTCCGCTGCCGAAATAAGGTAAAATATACTATCCGATCGATTGCCCTCTCTGGAGCGTGGCCATGCAGCGCGCGAATCGTGCCCTTCGTTTGGGCCTGAGTCTCTCCTTGCTCGCCCTCGTCGGCTGCGGTTTGGGCAGCAAGAACGATTACGTCGAGATCGAGCCTCCCCTGCCCTCCTCCGCTCTGGTCGTTAATTCGTGGAACAAAGGCAGCGGCTTCGTCGTCGATCAGAAGGAACGCCTGTTCGTCACCAGCGCCTATTGCCTCCTGGGAAAGCCCGAGTGCCAGCTGCAATTTCCCATCGTCGTCAACGGCAAGGCGCTGGTGCGCCGGGACCCGTTCGAGAAGAAGTCGAAGCCAGTCAAGGCGCAGGTCATCGCCAGCGACCCGCGCCGCGATCTGATCGTCGTGCAGGTCGATGCCTTGCCCGAGGACGCGGTGGAATTGAAGCTGGCCGCCGCCAGTCCGACGGCCGACATGCCGGTGAAGCTCCTTGGCGCCGGGCCGAAGTCGAGTTTGATCTACGCCTACGGCGCCACCACGGTCAAGGGGATCGAGCCGAAGCGCTTTACCTTCGGCGACCAAAAAGTCGATGCCCGCATGATCGAATGCAATGCCGACGGCAAACTGGCGAAGGACTTGGCGGGCGGCCCCCTGGTCGATGAGGCCGGCGCCGTGGTCGGCGTCCTGGCGGGCGCCCCCGCGCAAGAGGGCGGTCTGCTGGCGACCGACGTGGCAGAGGTTCGCCCCGTGGTGGCGCAGGCGTTTCGAGACCTGGGGACGCGCGCCTTGCGCGCCCGCGAGTACGAGAAGGCGATCGGCTCCTTCGACCGGGCCTTGAGCTTTTACCCCGAGGACGCCGAGGCCTACAACGAGCGCGGCGCCGCTTACTCGCACCTGAACAAGTTGGATAAAGCGATGGCCGACTACAGCGCGGCGCTCAAGCTCAATCCGAAGTTCGCCCGCGCTTTCCGCAACCGCGGCTCGGCCTACTATCACGCGGGCCATTACGACAAGGCCGTCGCCGACTGCAGCGCCGCCCTGGCCATCGACACCAAGTACGTCTCGGCGCTGAAGACGCGCAGCCAGGCCTATCGCAAGCTGGGCCAACACAAGAAGGCGGACCTCGACGAGGCCGCCATCAAGGTACTGACCGATCCCAAGTGGGTGCCGCTTCAATGATGAAGGGACGGAGAAGGCCAGACCGGATTGACTTGCCAAACGGCCAAAGCTGACCGAAAGTTGAGTGACGGCGCTCCGACACCGCCCTGCCCTTTTTTGAGAGGATCGCTATGCAACGCCGCATCGTGACGGCCCCCGCGCTTCTGATCGTCTGTCTGGCCGGCTGCGCGGGCGGCGGCAAGAGCGACTTTATCGAGGCGGAAGCCCCCCTGCCCTCCACCGCCATCGTGCTGACCGCCTGGCATCCGAGCCTCGGCTTCGTCGTCGATAAGAACGAGCGCCTGCTCGTCACCAGTTTCTATGGACTGAGCGGCCGCACCGAATGCGAGGTGATCTTCCCGCCGATGCAGGACGGCAAGGCGCTGGCCCGGCGCGACGCGCTCGAGAAGGCGCCGCGCGTGGCGGCGCGTCTGATCGCCAGCGACCCGCGCCGCGACGTGGCCGTGCTGCAGCTGGCGGCGCTGCCCGAGGGTGCGACCGAATTGAAACTCGCCGCCGCCAGTCCGACGCCCGAGGCGCCGGTGCAGTTGCTGGGCATCGCGCCGCGGCCCGGCAATCGCTTCGCGCTCGCGGCCACCGCCGTCAAGGGGAGCGCGGCCCAGAAGCTCGCCTACAACGACACACACGCCGTCAATGCCCGCATGATCGAATTCGAGGCGGACGGCAAACTCGCCAAGGAATCGGCCGGCGGCCCAGTCCTGAACGAAGCCGGCGAGGTCGTCGCCGTCGTCGCCGCCGAACCGGCCCAGAAAGACCACCTGCAAGCGGTAGATGTCGCCGACATCCGCGCCGGCCTGTCCAAAGCCTACCGCGACCTCGGCACCCGCGCCTTCCAGGCCAGGGACTACGACAAGTCGATCGCCTACTGCGACCGCGCCCTCGCCGTCTATCCCGACGACCCCCTGGCCTACAACGAACGCGGCGCCGCCTATTCCTTCCTCAACAAGCTCGACCTGGCCATCGCCGACTACGACGCCGCCGTCAAGCTCGACAAGAAGTTCGCTCGCGCCTACCGCAACCGCGGCTCGGCCTACCTGCATCAGCGCGACTACAACCGCGCCGTCGCCGACTGCGACAAGGCCATCGCCATCAACGGCGACTACATCCAGGCCTACTACACGCGCGCCCAGGCCTATGCCGGGCTGGGCCGCAAGCAGGACGCCGCCAAGGATGAGACCGTCGTCGCGGAGTTGAGCAAACCCCAATGGATCGTGACGAGCACCACCGGCGACACGAGCATTCCCAAGGTAGACCCGCCCAAGAGCTATCGGGGACCGATCGCGCGGTCCGACCTGGCCTGCCGCTCCTGACGATAGAGGTTCCTGGCCTGGTTCAGGCCATTAGTTCACACGGAAAAGACAGATATACAAGGGGTAGGGTGGGTCGAGCGATAGCGAGGCC
>JBBSES010000210.1:0-7666 GCA_038239465.1 Gemmatales bacterium | reverse complement strand
CGCCGCGCGGCGACGTGCACGTGCTGCGTGGCGGCGCTTTCGAGAGTCCGGCCAAGATCTGCCGTTCCGCCTGCCGCCTGGCGACGCCGCTGAATAAAGAGCAGTTGCGCTTCTGCGGCTTTCGGGTGGTGTTGGTTTATCCCGAGTGATCCGGTGGCGGCGAGAGACGGCCAATAGCCCCCCACCCCGCCAGCCAACGTGCATGGCGGCCTGTCCCCCTCTCTTGGCGGCCTGTGCCATTGCTCCCCTGAAATCCTTCTTGCGCCACACATTTGGCAACTAATGCAAACCCAAGGGCGCATTCTTCCCTTCCGTCCGTCAACGATGCCGCGCTATCGTTTCCGTAACCTCTTGCTGGACAAGGAATTCTTCATCCGTCGGACGCACTGCCGTTTTCCCAGGCGCGCCACTTGCATATTCGTCTCCCATCGCGGCCAGCTTCGATCGACACCTTGCTCCAACCACTCGCATTGCCCCGTTTTCCGACCCGACGCCGCCCTGGGACCGAGCCAGGAGCATGGGTATGTTTGTCGCTATCAAGGTGTCTGGAGGTGAAGTGCCGACCGATAGGGACAGCTATGGCTTGCTCCGACGGCTCTTCGACGCGAGCGCCGCGGCCATTCTCCTGGTGATCGCCGCGCCGGTCATCCTGCTCGCGGGTTTGCTGATCAAGCTGTCTTCGCGCGGCCCCATGTTCTACTTGCAGACAAGGCTCGGAAAGGATGGTCGGCCGTTCCGCATGGTCAAGGTGCGGACGATGGCCGCCGACGCCGAGCGGGACAGCGGCCCCTGCTGGGCGGCGACGCGCGACCCGCGCGCCACGCGCGTCGGCCATATCCTGCGCCGCACCCACCTCGACGAATTGCCGCAGCTGTGGAATGTCCTCAAGGGAGAAATGAGTCTGGTCGGCCCGCGCCCCGAACGGCCCGAGTTCGTGCCGCGCCTGGCCGCTCAGCTGCCCGGCTACCGCGAACGCCTGCGCGTCCTTCCCGGCATCACGGGGTTGGCGCAAGTGCGCCTGCCGGCCGACAGCGATATCGACAGCGTCCGCCGCAAGCTGTCTTACGACTTGTATTACGTCCGCTGCCGTACCGCGTTACTCGACCTGCGCATTCTGCTTTGCACGGCCTGTTATTTGTTCGCCATTCCGTTCGAGTGGTCGTGCCGTCTGTTTCGCGTGCCGGGGCGGCCGGCCGTGGAGACGGGACGCGGTCGAACGTTGGCGCACGCGGCGTGAAAACCGGCCCTGCTACGATGCGTCCGTGCCTTCCGTTCCCGCGCGGAGAACGCTCATGAGCCAGGCTCCCCCCGTCTCGGCCCCCGCGGCCCGCCAGACCCTGCGGAGGTCCGCCGTTGATTGGCGCACCTATTCGCGGCTCTTGCACGCCTTCGCGGAGCAACCCGGCGTTCGTTTGACCTACGATCGGAGTTGGAAAGCATGGCTCCGCTCCTGGAACACCACAATGAAGGATGGTTCCTGGGCGACCTCGTCTTCGTACTTACCGAGGAGTTGGGGCTACCGCTGAAGCGCGGCGGTTCGACGACCTTGCGGCGCCGGCAGCGCGGCATCGAGCCGCACGCTTGTTACTGGATTGCCAGCGCCGCGCTGATGGCGGGCCGCCGCCGTCTCGATTTGCGTACCGATCCGCCGCCCGATTTGGCCATCGAGGTCGATGTGACTCACAGTTCGCTCGACCGCCTGGCACTTTACGCCGTCCTTCGCCTGTCCGAAGTCTGGCGTCTCGATGGCGACGTGCTGACGTTTCATACCCTCGACGCGAACCGCATCTACCAGAGCGGCGCGGCCAGCCGTTCCTTCCCGCTGGTCGGCCCGAACGACTTGCTCGGCTTCTTGCAACAAGCGCGGCAGTCGGGCGACGGAAATGCCGTGGTCCGTCAATTCCGCGCATGGGTTCGCCAGCGGCACTCCATTCCTTGAGTACGGTATCCTCTCACCCCGGCCGCTTTTGCTTCTCCTTCAACAGCGCGTCCGCGAAGTCGTAGGCGCGCTTGACATACGGCTCTAGCTGCTTGTCGGTCATGTCCGGGTTGATCGGCGACCCGACTTTGATGCTGGCCAACAATCCCACCAGCGCCTGGCCGGCGAAGTAATCGCGCAGGGTCATCGCGTCCACGGTTGGCATTGGTTTCCTTTGCTATTGTCCATGTATTCGTGGAGGAAGCGCCGCATCGGTTTCGGTTGGCCACTCCCACCCGACAAGTTATCGCCACGCAATCGCATACCAGTTCGCCAGCGCGGCCGCCACGGCCAGGACGATGACGATTTTCCACGACAAGGGATAGTGTTCCCAAGCTTCGGGCTTGTCTATCCCGTAGTCGGCGCGAAGACGATCCATATCAATGGGGAACAAGAGCGGCCCCAAGTCCATGACGGCCAGAGACGGCATCAATATGACCAGGCTCAGGAAGTAATAGCCATCGTTCAGGGCCGTTCGCCACACCCCTGCCGTGGCCAGGCCGCCGATAACGATTAGAAGTACACCACTCAATCGTTGTCCGAACTTCGATTCGATCACGATACGTTTCCTTGGCCGGGGCATCTACCCAACGCTTCTCCGAGGTCATCATGAACTCGCGTTCAGCCGAAGCGCATGAAAATGAGCGTTTGCTTGGCGAGCGGGGGGCGTTAGCCCCTCGTGGAATCCACGGGGGGCCAACGCCCCCCGCTCGCCGGGCTATTTACAGAGCAGCGTCGTTAACCACGTGTTTTACCTACGTCCCCGGAGTAATCAACTCCTGGTCGTACTTCTTCTGCAGCGTCTGCAAGGCCGCCGCATCCAGGGTCGGCGCGGCGAACAGGCGTTCCAGTTCGCGGAAGTATTCGTGCTGATTGCCGGACGGCGTGAAGAGGACCATGACCCGCGCCCGCGCCGGGCCGCGGTTCGAGACGCCGTGGTGGAGGCCGCGCGGCACGAACGCCACCGATCCAGCGGGGCGCACGAAGGTCTCGCCCGCCACGATAAAGGCAATCTCGCCTTCGATGACGTACAGCGTCTCGTCCATCTTGTGGTGGACGTGGTAGTCGATGGTCGCCGTCCCGAGCGCGAGTTCGTAAAGCTCAAACAGCCCGTTCACTTGCGGACCCAACACGCGGGCGCTGATGGCGAACGGCCCGGCGTTGTACTTCTCCCCCTCGGCCGGCGACAGGATGGACGCTTGCGGAATGGACATGGCAGGACTCCCGTGAGAGAAGAGGATCGTCTATCGGGATGATATGCCGACGCGGCTTCGAGGGAAGCCTTGCGTCGCCAACGCTTCTTCAAAGCGTCGCTAACCGGGATCGACTCCATCTTGACCCCTCATCCACGAAACGGGTAAACCAGTGGCGAGTACGCGGTGTGAGGTTCGCGCCATGAAGCTGCGCCATCCCCGACTGATCGCCCTGATCGCCTGGCTAGCGGCCGGACTGGTTCGTAGTTGGATGGCCACGGTGCGGCCTCGGTTCGACTTGCCGGATTCGTTGCGCCATCCGGCTGACCCCCGCCAGCATCGTTTTATCTATGCCTTTTGGCACGAAGCACTGCTCTTTCCGACGCGCTTCCCGGTGGCGTGCCGCGTCCTTATCAGCCAGCACGCTGACGGCGAATTGATTGCCCAGGTCATCCAGCATCTTGGCTTCGGGGTCGTTCGCGGTTCGACGACGCGCAACGGCAGCGCTGCCCTATTAAAAATGGCGCGCGGCGGCGGCGACGCACACTTGGCCATCACTCCGGACGGGCCGCGCGGTCCGCGCCGGCAGGTGCAGCCGGGTGTCGTCTATCTCGCCCAGCTAACCGGCTTGCCCGTGGTGCCCGTCGGCATCGCCTACGACCGCGCCTGGCGCGCGGGCAGTTGGGATCGCTTCCTGTTGCCGCGGCCATTCACGACGGCGCGCTGCGTCATCGCGGCGCCCATACTCGTGCCAGCGGGTTTGGATCGCGGCCAGCTCGAACGCTTCCGCCGGCAGCTGGAAGACGCCATGACGACCGCGACCGCCGCCGCCGAGCGCTGGGCGGAAACCGGCGTGAGGCCTGAAGCCAGCGTCGCTTTGAAAGCCAGTGCCTGAACCGACACCAATCTCTCGCAAGGAGGCTGCCATGGACCGCTCGGCTCTGCGCCAGGCGCTCGGCGAATTGCTCGAAGATCAGACCGACGTGCCGGCCGCCGACCTGGGTGACGATCAGGACTTGCGCGAGGGGCTGGGCGTCGATTCGGTGGACATGATTAACCTGGTCCTCGCCGTCGAAAACCGCTTCGATGTCCGCATCGAGAGCGAAGAGTTGCGGCCGATCCGTCGCGTCGGCCAGCTGCTCGACCTGCTGCAAGCCAAACTCGCCGCCAAGCCGGGGTCGGCGGCGGCGTGAAGCAAACGCATTCGCCCGGTACCTTCGCGGAACCGACTCATGCAAGCGGTCGCCAGCGCCATCGACTCGTGTACCGTTGCCGCCTGGGGCGTCATCCGTGCCTTTCAGGACGAAGTGCCCTCGTTGCGGAAGTCGCTTGCGGAACGTCTCGACGGTGGAGCGATACCGCAGCTGGTCAAATACGCGGCGGACGATTCGATATTGGCACTCGCGGCCGTGGATCGAGCGTTGGCTGCCTTCCCCGCCTTGCGCGAAGGAGTGGAGGAATGGGCCGTACTCGTCGCGCCGCGTTTCTTCGCGCGGCTGGGCGCCATCGCCACCATTGGCCGCTACGCCATTCATGGGCCGCGCGGCACGTCGCCCCTGATGATCCCCACGCAATCGCTGCACGCGCCGTCGGCTACCATCAGTCTCGCCTTCGGCATGCGCGGGCCGAACTACGGCGTCGGCGGCGGGCCTGAGAATATCGCCGAGGGGTTGCTCGCCGGGCTGTCGCTGCAGCGCGAGAGTCGGCCGCCCGGCACCTGGGTCGTGCTGACGGCGTGGGACGACGAACCGTTGCCCGAGCGCGATCCGCCAGCGGTTGGCCGCGCGGTCGCGTTGGCGCTTGTGGATCACGTCGATGACCGTATGAGTTTACGACTGGTGGGCGCGAAACCTAAAGAAGAGGGGGTCGCGCGGTTGGCCAGCTTGAGCGACTTCCTGGCGTCTCTCGAAGGACCGCGCGGAACGTGGTCTTGCCCACTCGAATGGGGAGGCGAACTGCAATTGAGCGGAGGAGTCGAGCCGTGAACGCGCGGCCACCGATCTGGATCACCGGCGTCGGCATGGCCACGCCCCTGGGCTTCGATTACGGCACCGTTTCCCGCAAGCTGTTGAACGGCACCGCGGGCATCGTCGCCATCGACGATCCCGAGTTGAGCAAACTATCTTCGCGCATCGCCGGCCGCATCGGTCCGGTGCCCACGCCTTTTGGTTGGAACGCGGCCGACTTCGCGCGCCTCGACGAACTCTATCAAGCCATCCTTTGGTGCTGCACCGGAGCGTTGCGCGACGCCGACTGGTGGGACCGGCGCCATGAGTTGCGCATCGGCCTGGTTCTTGGCATCGGCGCCGAGTGGATGCGCTTTTGGGACGTGGACAGTCAGCGCGGCGGCAACCGTGCCGTTCAGCCGCGACCCGACGAGGAAGGGATCGTCCATATCGCGCGCCGTCAGCTGGAATTGACGGGGCCGGCCAGTGTCGTCAGCGCCGCCTGCGCCAGCGGTAATGTCGCTTTGGCGCACGCCCAACGCTGGTTGCGTCTTGGCTGGGTAGATCTGTGCCTCGCCGGTGGCTGCGATTTACAGCTGACGCCGATGACGCTCTCCGGCTTCTGCAATCTGCGCGTCGTCTCCAGACGCAATGAAGACCCGGCGGCCGCTTCGCGCCCCTTCGACCGCGACCGCGACGGCTTCGTGCCCGGCGAGGGCGGCGCCGTCTTCCTGCTGGAACCGGCCGACCGCGCGCGCCGTCGTGGTGCCCGGGCCTATGGCGAACTCGCCGGCAACGGCGCCAGCTGTGACGCATCCCATCTGGTCATTCCGTCGGACAACCCTGAGCCGGCCGCCGCGGCACTGCGCCGCTGCCTTACCGACGCCGGCTTAAACTCCGAGGACGTGGATTACCTCAACGCTCACGGCACGGCGACCCCCGTCGGCGACGTGTGTGAGGCGCGCGTGATTCGGACGGTCTTCGGCGAGGGCACGGACCGGGTCGCCGTCAGTTCGACCAAGAGCATGACGGGCCACATGCTCAGCGGGGCGGCGGCGATGGAAGCGCTGGCGTGCCTGGTGGCGCTGCAAAACCAAGCCGTGCCGCCGACGATCAACCTGGACGCGCCCGACCCCGAATGCCCGCTCGACCACGTGCCCAACGAAGCCCGGCTGCGGAAGGTGGACGTGGCGGTATCGAACTCGTTCGGCTTCGGCGGCAGCAACTGCTGCGTGGCGTTCCGCAAAGTGGCGTGACAACGCGAACCGGCAAGCCGCGCGCGGCTTGCCGTTTCGCGTTGTCTTCCCATCGACTACCGTATCTTCATCCCGCCCTTGCGGCCGCCCGCTCCGTCGAGTTCATCGACCGGCAGCGTCGATACTTTCTCATTCAGAATTTTCTCGAACACGACCTTGTAGACGTGTTCGATCTTGATGAGCGGATAGACGGCGAGGATGGCATGAACCTTGCCCTTGTTGTCCAGCACGTGCCCACGCAGATGCAGCGGGTCGTCGGCGACCGCCTCAAAGATCGGCCGATTGAGGTACTGAACGGCGAATTGATCCACTGTGGTGGTCCGGGGGACTTTCTTCACGTCGAGCGGCGCGTTGCTCTCGCGGAGCAGGCGTTCGGCGTGGGCCTGGCGCATGAACATCTGCATCTTGACGTGTTCGCCGCGCGTTTCCAGGTTGCCGCGCTTGCGGGTCTCGTTGACCCAGCGGGCTTCCTTGAGCAGCGTGGCGGCGTCGATCGGCCCGACGATGGCGTGCAAGACGCTGCCGTCGGGCAGGCAGAAGTAGCTAGCGACGTTGCCGCCCTGCTTGTTGCCGTTGACGATGCGAAACGTGCCGACCTTCTGATACGAGCAGACGAAGTTTTGGTTGAAGAAGTCGCCGACTTCCGCGTTGGCCAAGGCGTTCGCACGGAACGCTTCCGCGTTGTTTCAGGTGAACTTGCTGTCTTCGAAGTTGCCGGCCACGTGGACGAGGAAGACGATCTTCTTGTCTTCCTTGCCCTTGGCGAAAGCGTCCTCGGGGTCGCCGTGGAAGTCGATATTGGTGCCGCAAGCCTGGACCTTTTTGGCAGGGCCTTCGGGCAACTCAGGGACCACGGCCGCGACGGCGCGGCGTTTGTCCTCGTCGGGCGGCAGTTGGCCCTTGTCGTCGTCGCCAGCGGGAACCAGCTTGGCGATGGCGGCATATTGATCGTAGCCGAGCTTGGGGCTAACGGCCGGGTGGATGGCGACGCCCTTGCGATCGAGCACGGCCACCGGAATCGGCTTTTCCGCGGGCGGCGCCGGCGGCTCGATCATGGCAACGACGGGCGCCGGGCTGGCCGGGCGGCTCAGCACCCAGCCGGCGACGACCATTCCCGACACGAGAAGCCAGGCGGTCGCGCCCACGGCGGCCACGACGGGCCAGTGGACCAGGGACGGCTGCCGCTTAGTCGGCGTCTTCGGCGCCGGCTTCTTGTCGAACAACAGTTCGGACAGTGACGGCATCTCGACGACTTGCATCGGCCGCCGCGCGGCGTCGGGCGGCATCGGCTTT
>JBBSES010000209.1:0-7687 GCA_038239465.1 Gemmatales bacterium | reverse complement strand
GGTCTATTATCCCGCTAATTATGGCTTTATCCCGCAGACGCTCGCCGAGGACGACGACCCGCTCGACGTGCTGGTGCTCTGCCAGGAAGCGGTGGCGCCGTTGACGCTGGTGGCGGCGCGGACCATCGGCCTCATGACCATGATCGACAGCGGCAAGCGCGATCACAAGATATTGGCGGTGGCCGTCACCGACCCGGAGTACAACGGCTTCCTGCAAGCGACCGAGTTGCCGGTGCATCGCATGTCGATGCTGCGCCGCTTCTTCCAGGACTATAAGATGCTGGAAGGCAAGGCGGTCGAGGTGGACGAACTGCAGCCGGCGGAGGCGGCGCTGCCGATCATCGAATCGGCGCTGGCGTGCTATAGCGAGCAACGGCGGCGAGGGTTCAAGATGTGAGACGCGCTTGGCATATTACCATGCCGCCCCTGGCCTTGTTGCTGATGCCGTTTTCCGTTGAAAACGTATCATCTATGACCTAAAATCCAATAGCTGGATTAAGAGAGGCATAGATGACAGGCGATGCAATTTTTGCAGACCTAGACCGAAAACGTCGTGCCCTGGGGATGAGCTACGCCGCATTATCCAAAAAGAGCGGCGTTTCCTTACCCACGACGAAACGCATCCTTGCCGGCAATGGTCGGCCAAGCTTTCAGCACGTCATCGCTCTCGCGCAAACGCTCGGATATGCCATCAAGGAAATAGTGCCGGCCGAACAACTCAAGCAACAGCAAGCCCGTTTGCAAGCCCGGCGCTTGGCGGGCATGGTGCAGGCGACTTCGGCCCTGGAAGCGCAGGGAGTCGATGCGGACACGCGGGCCGCCCTGGAAAATGACGCCGTGCATCAACTCCTGACGGGGTCGCGCCGCAGGCTTTGGGGAGCATAGTGGCCGCCTGGGAACCGATCGACGGCGAAACGCCCATCGACCCTTCCTGGCTTCGGCCCAAGCATAGGAAGGTCGTGACCAACCGCAACGCGCTCAATCGCGTCGAAGCCGCGAACGTCATGACGGCTTACGTCAAGTATCTGGCGGTTAAACCAACCCGGCGAATGGCCGACTTCAGCCTCAAGTGGGTGAAGCGACTGCACAAGGAAATGTTTGGCGACGTGTGGCGCTGGGGCGGAACGTTCCGCACGGAAACACTGAACCTCGGATGTCCCCGCAGCACATCGAATCGCGCCTGGCGGAACTCCTTGAAAACCTTCACTCCTGGGACAGCTTCGGCCTTCCGCTTCTCGCGCAGGCTTCCCGGCTCCATTACGAAGCGGTCGCCATTCATCCCTTTCCCAACGGCAATGGCCGCTGGTCTCGGCTGCTCGCTAATATTTGGCTCATCCGACACGACCACGACCTGACCGCATGGCCCGAAGACGCCCTGGCGGGCACGAGTACTATCCGAGCCGAATACATCCAAGCGATGCGTGCCGGCGACAAAGGGGACGAGGAACCTCTACTGCGGCTGCATCAACGATATACGGAAGGCAAGCCTACCAACTCCTGATATGCGCGATGAACGCCCCTTGCCCCGCGAATCTTTCCGATTGCTCCCACGCGAAAAATTGCTATGCTCCACTTCTACCACCGTGAGTCTTCGCCTTGGATTTGATGCTACGGAAGAGGCACCGGGGATGCGATTCTGGGCGGAATGCGGCACCTTTCTTCAAGAGTATCGGCGGCACGCGCGAAGCACCGGATCGCTGTTGCCCAGCGGCAAGTACCTGGCACGCTCCCTGACCGCCGAGCTAGGAAAGACGCGCGGCCCGGCACGCATCCTCGAAGTCGGACCCGGCACCGGCTCCGTGACCGCGCAAATCCTGCGCCATCTGTGCCCCGACGATCGCCTCGACGCCGTCGAACTCAACGGCCATTTCGTTGCCCTGCTGCAACGCCGCTTCGATCAGGAGCCGCTGTTCCGCCAATGCCGCGATCAGGTGCGGCTCATTCATGGCGCCGTGGAGGATGTGGAAGGCGAGGGGACTTACGATAGCATCGTCTCGGGGCTGCCCTTGAACAGTTTCCCCGTTGCCCAGGTGCGCGAGATCTTCGAAGTCTATCGCCGGCTGTTGAAGCCCGGCGGCACCTTGACCTACTTCGAGTATGTCTTGATCCGAGAGTTGCAATCGCCGTTCGTCAATCGGCGCGAGCGGCGGCGTCTGTTTCGCGTCGGCCGCGTCGTCGGCCGTTACATTCGTTCGTTCCAGGTGCGGCGTCAACAGGTACTCATCAACGTGCCGCCGGCCATCGTCCGCCATCTCCGCCTCAAGCCGGCCCTGACGGTCGGCGCGACGGAGCGCTGGACGAGCCTATCGTCGGATGCTCAACTGTCCGATTGACTCGAACGCGGGTCGAGACGACAAAATCGCGCGGCCATCCCCTTCGCTTTCGCACCTCTGTTTGCCGCTTCTCTCACTGTCCACGGACCCGAGGCGTCGCGCCTCCATTGGCCGCTCCCCCCGCGGCCAGGCGAGGCGTCCTCTCTTCACCGAACGGAGGGATTCGTTCATGGCTCCCCGCTTTGTGAGCGCGCTCGCGCTGCTGGTCTTCGCCGGCTTCGCGCAAGCCAAACCGCCGGAATTGCCCGTCAGTCAGGATTTCGAATGCGCTGCTGAGATGGCAGTGCCGTTTAGTCCCGCCGATTTGAAGCGTAACAAATCTAAATTGGCCAAGGTGGGCATCTTGGCGTCGCAAACCGCCGCTTGCGCTCAACAACCCGAATGCCCCATCGACATGGCCCTAATGGCCGCTGGCCGCGAACACTCGGCCTACTCCTGCGAAGACATGTGCCTCGATCTGCTGGTGCCGCCGATGCGGCTGCGCCACCTGTGCCCCGCCAACGTCAAGCTGACCGTGCGCGAATGGCAGCCGCGGGTCCGCGCCGCCTGGGGCAAATGCCAAAACATGGTACTCGCCTGCTTCACGTCATCGGCCGGCGCTCTCGGCGACGAGCCGGGATGCAGCGAGGAGCCGCCGCTGGTCGAGCGTAAGTTGCTCGACCAGGAAACCGAAGCGGTCGAGAACGCCGAGATCGTCATCGAAAACCGCGACAAGACGACGGGCGAGGTGGTGTCGAAGCATACGCATAGCGCCGTCGGCGCCGCCAAGTTCCGCGTCCGCGTCAGCGCCCTGGAAGCCAAGGAGAACGGGGCCGAGGCCGTGCCTGTGCCGCCGCAAGAAGTCGAGGACATCGGCTTCATGCCGCAAGAAGTGAGCGCTGACAGCCCCGCGTCGCCCGAGGAAGCCGAACCGATCGATGCACCGAAGGAGCAACCCGACGAGGACGATCTCCCCTGCAAGCTGCAACAATCGCCCCGGGCAGAGCCGGAAACGCCGGCCAAGCCCGATTGCACCTGCCCCTATTCGAACAAGCAGAAGCCCAAGGGCGAGGTAAACAAGGTAGACAAGCTTTTCGAGAACAGCGTGATGGATAACATCGAAAAGCTTATCGAAGCGCGCAAGGCGTATCGCCGTGGCGAGCATTGCCGCAAGGTGGGCGATTTCGAGCGCGCCGCCAAGTATTACGAGAAGGCGGCCAGCCTGTGCCCCGGCAGTCGTTTCGACAGCCTGGCCCAGGAACGCATAGAGGAAATGGTCATCAAGATGGCCGAGGAAGCGGAAACGAGGGACGCCGCCGAGCAGGAAAGCGCCGAGGATTCGGAGGATTTGAGCTACCTGGGCAAGGACGCGGCCGTCGTTCGCTTCCTGGCCAAGCAGATCGACAAGCAGGGCAAGGCCATCACCTCGGATTGGAAAAGCTCGCTGCACACCCTGGCTCGCTGGACGGTGCCGGGCTTTTCCGAGGATCCGTGCCAGATGTTCGCCCGGGCCATCGCCGTCATGCCGCCGGCTGCCGTGCCGGTGACGCCCGGTTGCCACACGGAGGGCGCCGGCGACGAAGATGCCATCGCGCCGGTCGCCGATCCGAGCTATCAAGGGCCGCCCTGTGGCGGCGACATTCTGGACGAGGTTAATCTGCTGCCACCCAATCTGCCGCCGATCGATTTCAAGCTCGTCGAAGCGCTGGAAAAGGTGCTTCTGGAAACGGGCGACCCGAGCGTGCCCAAGCTGGTGATCGCGGTCGATCCGCCGGCACTGGAGGAAGAGGCGGAAGAGCCGATGTCGCAGTGGCCGTTCGCGCCGAAGCCGGAGATGGCCAGCTTGTACGTCGATCCCCCGGACGACGACCTGGAACTGCAAGAGGAAGCGCCGTTGCCCGCGGCGCCGAATTCGGAAACGGCCGACCTGAATGAACGGTTGCGCGAATTGCTCGACGCGCTCAAGAATGGGCTATACGTTGATGCCAATGCCGAACCGGACAACTCGAAGGTGGTCATCGACCTTCACCTGGGCACGCTGACCTACCGGGTTCTGCTGGACGACGCCGGCCATCACTACCTCATTGTCGGTCTGTCGCCCCTGGTGACGAAAGACCTTAAAGCACTGCACCACATGCTCAACGCCAAGGTCACGGAATGGATCGAGTCGATGAACAGCGGCGGCAACCTCGGAACTCAGGAAGACGCCGAGGAAGACCCCAACGACGACATGGACCTGCTCGACCTCGATTTCGATCCGTGGCAGGATGCTTGAGCAGAAGTCCAACGTCCCAATTCCAAAGTCCAAAGTCGAGAAGCTCGCTTTGGACATTGGACTTTGGACGTTGGACGTTGGACTGGTTGGGTCCGGCCGTCTATCCTGGGATGAATTCGCGCGCCGCCTTCCCGAGGATGAGTCCCATGACCGCCAAACCGTTGTTCGTGCTTTGCCTGGCCTGCACTCTCGCGGCTGCTGCTTCGTTGCGCGCCGCGGATCAGGAGACGCCGATTTCGGACTTGGCCAAGCAGCTGGCCGACAAGGACGAGAAGCTCCGCATCGACGCCGCCGAGGCGCTGGCCAAGAAGGGCACGCGCGTCAAGGCGGCGATTCCGGCCCTCATCGAAGCCTATAAGAAAGACGACAACGTCAAGGTCCGCGAATACTGCATTTATGCGCTGGGCAAGAGCGGCGCCGAGACGAAGGTGCTGTTGCCCGTGCTGCAAGAGGCGCTCAAGGACAAAAAGGGCACCGTCGCCGGATTGGCGATCGACGCCCTGGGCGCTCTCAAGGATCAAGCGAAGCCGGCCGTGCCCGACCTTATCGACATGCTCAAGAGCCGCGACCACGCCGCCCGCGCCGCCGACGCGCTGGGTAGCATCGGCCCTGCCGCCGGCCCCGAAGCGCTGGCCGCGCTGGGGGCGGCCATGAAGAAGGAGGCCACCCGCGCCGCCGCGTGTCACGCACTGGGCATGATGGGCAAGGCCGCCCTGCCGTTCTTGAAGGAAGGGCTGGACGAGAAGAAGGCCGACGCGCGCATCGACGCTCTGCTTGGCCTGGAACTGCTAGCGGAGGACGGCGTCGCCGACATCGCCGAAGTCCTCAAGGACAAGGATCCCGAAGTGCGTCTCAACGCCCTGGGAGCGCTCGGCCGTCTCGGGCCGAAGTCCAAGGCCGCCGTCAAGGCGATGATGTACACCTTGCAAGACAAGGAAGACGACGTCCGCGAAAAGACCTGCGAAACGCTGGGATCCGTCGGCCCCCACGCCAAGGGAGCCTTGCCCGCGCTGGGCGAGTTGGCGGATAAGGATCCCAAGCCTGAAGTGCGCAAAGCCGCCACCCTGGCGGTGAAGCGGATTAAGGACGAGAAGTGAGCGGGGTCGCCTAAGCGCCCCGAGTGCAAGTTCAAAAAACCCCCCTCGGGGCGATAACGCGACCCCGCTCGCCTGCCGGATTCTCCTTGTGCCTCCCCCTCCCCGCCCGCTACCATCGTGATACCTATCATCCCGTTCGGACGTTGGCCGGATCGGTTATGGTCCCGCGCCGGCCACCCGCTGCCCCGGACGGCGAACTGGAGAAGCCACCCATGTCCACGGTGAAACCCCTGCTCGCCGGCGCGTTGATCTGTTGCCTGGGCGCGAGCGTCTTCGCAGCGCCGCCCACGAAGGAAGAGATCGCCAAGGCCATCGAACAGCTGGATGGCGACAACTTCGCGCAGCGCAAGAAAGCCGAGGTTTTCCTCCGAGCGGCGGGCAAGGCGGGCGAACCGGCGCTCAAGGCGGCGCGCGTCGGCGCTAGCCTGGAGATGACCCGGCGCGTCGATGAGATCCTCTCCGACTTCAAGTGGGGCATCTATCCCGACACGCCCAAGAAGATCCTCGAAATCATCGGCCGCTACCGCGGCGCCGACGCCAACGTCAAGCGGAATGTGTTTGGCGAACTGGCCCGGCTGCAAGGCCCCGGCTACTTCGTTTTGATCAAATTCGCGTCCGCCGAGGAGACGCCGGAACTGCGCGCCGAAGTGGTGGACTTCCTGGCCAGCGGCGCCGAGCGCTCGGCCGCGGTGCTGCTGGCTGCGGGCGAGGACGAGGTCGTCGAAGACCTCCTCGAATTGTGCATGGCCACGGAGCGTGAGCAGGCGGGCCGCAACTTCGCGGCGTTCTTGCTCCTCAAGCGCCGCCTGGACGAGCAAATCCCGGCCTACGTCGCCAAGGCAAAGACCGACAAGAAAGCGGGCGCGCTGCTGTCCCTTTTGTACAAGGGCAAAGGCGATCTCGCCGCCGCCCGCGCCGCCGCCGAGAAGGCCGACCGCCACGAACTGGCCGAGGCGCTGCTCGTCGAACAGGGAGACTGGAAGGAACTCGTCAAGCGAGTCGGCACGCAAGCACGGCCCTTGACCGAGGAGGAAGCGCTCGGCTACGAAATGGCCTATCGGCGGCTTGCGGGCGAGGATGCCGAGGTCGATAAGGTCGTCGCCCGGCTGCAAAAGCTCGCCGGCCAGGAGAACGGCAACGTCGGCCTCGCCGCCAAGGCGCTGTTCCTCAACGACCGCGCCCCCGCCGGCCTGGCCCTGCTCAAGGACAAGAAGAATTACCTGGCGGCCTTCGAGGTAATGTGCGCCCAGCTGCAATATCGCGCGGCCCTCGATTTCGTCAAGGATATCAAGGCCGACGACCTCGAGCCGGCCCTGGCCCTGGAACTGCGCCGAGCCCAGGTGCTGCACCACCTCGGCGAAAAGGAGCAAGCGCTCAAGCATCTCGCCCGCATCGCTGACGAGTGGAAAGAAGGCGAGAACATCGAGAGCTACCGCGACCTCGTCAAGGCGGAACTTCGGCTGGGGCTGAAAGAGCAAGCACTGAGCCACGCGGCGCACGTCCTGACGCCGCCGCACAATGACGACCGCGCCGGCCGTCTGCTCGCCCTCCTATTTCCCGACCGCGGCGAGACGGCCGAGGTCTGGTGGAAGTTCTTCCGCAAAAAGCACCCCGAGGATAAGGCGCTGGCGAGCTTGCAGCGCGTCCGCGACGTACTCGAAAACCGTGCCGACAAGGAAGCGTTCGCCGCCCTGCTGGACGAGGCTGAGCGGGCCGCCGCCGGTTTACCTCTGGCCGAACGCTCGCCCTGGGTGCTGGCCCTGGCGGAAACGGCGCTCCGCGGTGGCCGTGCCGATCGCGGGCAAAACCTGCTCGAAAAGGCCGTCCTGTTGGCCGACGGCTCGGCGTCCCTGCTCCGTTTGGGCGACGTGTTGGCGGGCAAAAAGGATTGGGCCGCCGCCGCCGACCGCTATCGCCATGCCTGGGAACAGGACCGCACGCAGCCGTTGCCGCTGTATTTGTGCGGTTGGGCGTTGGTCCAGGCCGGTAAGGCCGACGAGGGC
>JBBSES010000208.1:0-7703 GCA_038239465.1 Gemmatales bacterium | reverse complement strand
TCGAATCGCCACAATCGGCATTTTCGGCGTTATTCCTCCGTCACGGAACGCTCGACTGGCAAGGTTCCTCCCCCGTCGGCAAAATAAGACGAAAAAGCGGCAAAAAAGAGCGGATTTCGCGGGGCGGCTCTCCGACCTTCTGTACAATGAGGGTTGAGCCGCGTTAGTTTCTGTTGGAGACGAAGTCATGGCCCAGCGCAAGACGGAAGAGTCCCTGACCGAGCCTCGCCGTAAGGAAATCTTTCAGGCGCTGGTGGAGTTTCAGGACCAGCAATCCGAAATCAATGTCTCGCAATCGCGCAAGCTGATCGCGGAGAAGTTCGGCATCAGCGAAAACCAGATCAAGCAGATCGAGCGCGATGGCCTGGACCAGCAGTGGCCGCCCCTGTAAAACACGGGTGATTCGACCACTTCCGGCCCAGCCAAAGCCTTTCGCCACATCTCGATTTTGGCGTCATCCCGGCCGGGCTCCTCACGGAGCCTTCGGCACCACGGCGCTCGCCGCGTCGTACTTTTCCAGCAGGTTATCGACGCGCTTTCGAAGCGCGAGATCGACGGGTAACCGATTCGGCCCGTAATAGCCTTGTTTGCGCACCCGAGCCAGAATCCCATACGCCGCCCTTCCCATCTTTTCGAGCCGCGCTTGCGCCTGCTGGCGCGTAGCGAACTTGTCGTCGTCGAGCTGGACGACGAGCGCTTCCACCGTCTTCGCCAGATCCGGTTCGCAGTGCGGGTGAACGGCCAGGCCGACCCGTACCACTTGCTCCGGCCGCGGCGTCACCGTCAGCGGCAGCTGGCGGTCATATTCCGCGCGCGGCATCCGATAGAAGAGCGTCGTCCCCTCCGTCTCGAACAACTCTTTCTTCGATAGTTCGACCAGCGACCCGGCCTCGTCGGCATTCAATCCGGCGTCCGTCAGCTGCTTGGTAAGCGTCTCGGCGGCGCGCGCCGGCCACCCTTCCAATTTTTCTTGCCGGAAGGTCAACGCGCTCGGGCCGGCACGGGCATCCACCTTCGGCACGCGGGCCACGCGAACGCGATCCGCGCCGCGTTCGACCACGGTCACGTCGGCGAGGGCGAAAGCGGCGCCATTGGCGAGCAGCACGTCGTCCTTGTCGAAGGAGAGCGTCGGCCACACGCCGGAGGGGACCAGGGCGTCGTAGTAGACGAAATGCTCCCGTTGGAGGCCGAAGCCGCGCTCGCCGACGGACGAGAAGACGTCGTCCGCCTTGACGGCGCGGAGGGTCTTGACCCAGTGGCCGTCATCGACGTGCGGCAGAGGGGCCACGCGCTCGGCGGCTCGCGCTTCCTTGATTCGCAGCCGCCATTCGAGGTGGCGAAAGGGCCGTTCTTGCGGCTTCGGCTCTCCGAGCATGCCGACTTCCTCGCTCGGAAAATGCGTGCTCGGCCACCAGACCGCCGGGACGCCGCCGGGCACATCGACGCGCAGCGTCACATCGACGGGATCCTTGGCGTGAAAGAAAAGGACCGGTCTGTCGGACAAGCGATTGTTCCAGTGGTTGGGCAGATCGCGGCCCGCCACCTGCCCGTAGACGAACTTGGGCAATCCTTCCCAGACGGCGCGCATGTCGGCGTTGGCCATGTCGAGGTCTCGATGAATCCGCCACACGCCCCATTCGTGGACCGCAAGCCCTTTGTGGACGGGCAGCGCCGGCTGCGCCTTGGCCGCCGGCGCATTCGGCAGTTCGTCGCTGGTTTCGGCCAAGGCGGGCTGCCAGAGCCAGCCGCTGCCGACCGCCACCGTGCCGAGGAACAGAACGAGCGCCGCCGCGATCTTCAGTTTCGAGAGGGTCATGGTTCGCAAGACTCCTTGAGCGAGGGTGATGGCCGGCTCCGTCGCCGGCGGATGGATTTCTCCCGCCGCGAAGGCGAGCGCGGCGCGCACGGTCGGCGCCACGCTCTCCGCGGCCAGGTTCGCTTGCTCTCCGAGCGCCGTCGTCAGCAGCGCCGCGGACAATCCGAGGCCGCGCCGTTGCAGCCGGTCGCGCAGACGAGTTCGCCCTTCGTCCAGGCGGCGCTTGACCGTGGCGAGCGACCATTCGAGATGTTGCGCCGCCTCGTCGCGGGTCATGCCCTGCAAATAACAGAGGACCAGCGGCAGGCGCAAGCGCGCCGGCAGGCGATGCAGTTCCTCGTCGAGGATGCCGCGCACCTCGCGCCAATGCAGGTCGTCGGTCGCGTTATTCGCCGGCAAGACCTGGCGTTCGCGCGCCTTTTGCCGCACGGCCTGGCGCCGCGATTTGAGGGCGAGCCGCGAGGTGACGGTGTGCAGCCAGCCGGCCAGGGAGCCGCGGCGATCGAGCGTCGCGGCCTTGCGGGCCAGCACGAGAAAGGCCGCCTGGTAAACGTCGTCGGCCGCGTGGTCGTCGCCCATCATGCGCCGGGCGACGCCGTGGACCATCGGGCCATGACGCCGGACCAATGCCGTGAAGGCGGCCTCGTCGCGCTCGCGGACGAAGCGGTCCAGCAAATCGCGGTCGAGGGCGTCGCCTGGCGGCGGCGCGACGAGGCGGCGAATGTGGTCCAACAACGTGGCCTTGTTGGCAGGGATCATGATTCGTCCTCCCGAGGATGCGAACGCTCTATTAGGCCACCTCGCGGCCGGCGCGGCTCAATTATTTTTTTTTAGAGCGAATCCGCGAAACCGTGCCTTTCCTCGTTCCCAGGCTCCCGCCTGGGAATGCCTTCCCCGAGGCTCCGCCTCGTCGGAGCGTTTCCAGCGAGCGGCACATCTTCGGAAGCTCCGAGAGGCGGAGCCTCCGGGAAGTGGGTTCCCAGGCGGGAGCCTGGGAACCAGAAGAGAAGTTGAGGCGCCGCCTCTTGATTTCTCAGGAGCGTGGAAACCAGAACTTAGCGGCGGAAAATTCGCGCTTTCGCCCTTGTCAAGGCCTGTAAGATGGAGTCGGAGCAGGCGAGAAGCGTCACATCTCTTTCAATCCGCACCTTTGCCAAGACCCTCGTCCCAGGCGGTGCCGCGCATGGCGATTCGCCGTTAAGTGCGCGACGTTCGGCGGGCGACATAACATGGGGCCGTCGCCGAAGCCTGGCCGTGTTGCCGTGGTTAAGGCGTTATCGGGCAAGAGGCGGAAATCGCACAGCAAGGCCAATCGGCAGAAGCTATCCAGGTTATGGCCTTTTTCTCATTCCTGGCGAGGTTGCGAGCCGATGATAAGGGTGCCGATGCGTGAGACCTGCACGGCCGACGGGCACCCCTCCCGGCGGCGTACCATCGGCTCCCCGGAGTGGCGTGAGACTGGATTTCCCCGATTGCCCGACCCGCCTGAATCGGATCCACGGCAGTGATCCCTGGCAGGAAGCCCTTGGCGGTCGTTCCCGCAACCCCCTTGCCCTAACCCCGCGAGGCGGCCGGGTGTTTTTCGGCCGGCGTGTCCGCGTCCGCCGGCCGGAGCGTGGCCATCGACTTTGGTAACTGGAGTGCCTGCGATGAAAAAAGTGTTTACCACCGGCCAAGTGGCGAAGATCTGTAAGGTCGCCCCTCGGACGGTGAGCAAGTGGTTCGATACCGGACGGCTCCGCGGCTACCGCATCCCCGGCAGCCAGGACCGTCGCATCCCCCGCGAGCACCTCATCAAGTTCCTCAAGGAACACGGCATGCCCCTGGGCGAGCTGGAGGAGGAGGGCTGGCACAAGATCCTGGTCGTCGGCGCCGAGAAGCTGTTCATTGACCGCCTGACCGAACTCTGTCCCGACGACGAAGACTACAAGTACGAGTACGCCACGAGCGGCTTCGAGGCCGGCATCCAGGCGGAAAGCTTCCACCCGGATACCATCATCATCGACCTGGCCATGGGACGCAGCGAGGCGTTGCTCATCGCTCAGAACCTGCGCCGCAAGGCCGAGTACGAGGCCACCCTCATCATCGCCCTGGCCGGCGAGGACGAAGCCGCCCCCGAGGCACTCGTCAACTACGGCTTCAGCGAGTCGTTCAAGAAACCGTTCGATACCGCCCTGCTGGCCGAACGCATCCAGACCCTGGTCGAAGAGAAGCGCGAGAACGGCTAAACCCGCACACCGACCCCCCGCCATAAATTTCCCGCGACCGGGCAGCCTGCACCCCCCAGGCTGCCCGGTCGCGTTGTTGCACGCGAAACGTAAACAAATCAATTCCAACGGTGACTTGACCCGATTCTCGGCACTCGCTACACGCGGACGCGGGACAGTGCCTCGTCCGAGGATCGGTGCATGGACGGCCCGCGTCGCGACAAGATTCGATGGGATATCTCCTGGCTGTTGCTGTGGGGAGTCGCTTCCTCCGTGTGGTGCCTGACGGCCTCGGGCCACCTCAGCGCCACCTTCGACGAGCCGACCTATTTGGAGCGTGGCCTCGACCACTGGCGCACGGGCAGTTATGCCGGGTTGATGCGCCTGGGTACCATGCCGCTGCCGGTGGACGTCGAGACGCTGCCGATCTACCTTTGGGAAAAATATCGCGGCGTCCCCATCGACGTGACGGCCGACATGGAAAAGATCCTGCCCGTGGCGCGGGCCGGCGCCCTGGTTTTTTGGTGGCTGCTCCTCACCTATGGCTGGTTGAGCGCCCGGCACATCGCGGGGCCGTGGGGCGGCCGACTCGCGGTGCCGCTTCTCGCTTGCGAGCCGAGTCTTTTGGCCCATGCCGGCCTAGCGACGACCGATATCGCCATCACCGCTTGCCTGCTCGCGCTCGTGTATCACTTCCGCGTCGGCCGCGATGCGAGTTGGCTTAAGCGCGTGCTGTTGCCCGGCCTCTGGTTCGCGGCGGCCCTGCTTGCCAAGGCGTCCGCGCTGGCATTCGCTCCGCTCTGTCTGCTCGCCGTGGAAGCGACGCGCGGCTGGAACGGCGTTCCCACAGTGAGCGCCTTTTGGGGTCGTCTATGGGCGGCGCGCCGCGACGTGGCCAGTATCGCCGGCATCGGCTTCATCGGCTTGTTCTTGTACGTCGGCAGCGATTGGAAGACCGAGCGGTCATTCGTCGAATGGGCCAACGGCTTACCGGAGGGAACCGGCGCGACGATGATGCGGCCTATCGCCGAGAACTTGCGCATCTTCAGCAACGCGGGCGAGGGGCTGGTGCAACAGGTGAAGCACAACATCCGCAGCCACGGCGGGGCGTATCTCATGGGAGAAGTCACGCCGCGCGCTTTCTGGTACTACTTCCCCGTCGCGCTGGCCATCAAGCTGAGTTTGACCGCGCTCTTGCTTCCCTTCGTCGTGCTGGTCGTGCGCCCCTCGGCCCTACTGAATTGGGCGATGGCCGCCGGGCTGACGCTGCTCCTTTTCAGCCTGACCTGCCGGGTGCAGATCGGCATTCGCCTGGTGTTGCCGCTCGTTGCCCTGGCCATCGTCGGCACGGCGGCGGCGGCGGCGAACGCCATTCAACGAAGCCGATTCTCCGTGCCGCGCTGGGGGCTAGCGGTGGGAGTCGTGGTAGGGATCGTGTGGACCGGAGTCGCCGCCGCGACGCACTGGCCGCACGGCCTCTGCTACGTCAACGAATTCTGGGGTGGGAGCGATCGAGGGTATCTGCTGCTCAGCGACTCGAATTACGACTGGGGGCAGGGGCTAAAAGAATTGGCCGACTGGCAGAAGGACCACGACGCAGCGGCGCTCGACGTGTGGTACTTCGGCAGCGATCCGCTCTTGAAGCAGCTGCCGATGCGCGACCTGCCCTTGCACGTCTTGCCGATCGCCGGCGCCGACGACGTTCTGACGCGGGTACGAGGCCATTACCTCGCGGTTGGCACCACGCTTCTCTATGGCCGGGCCACGACGACGCAGGCCCATGAATGCAGCGGCGCTTTTTTGCGCCAATGCAAGCCGGTGGCTCGAACGACGACGTTTCTCATCTACGACTTTTCCGCCGTCACTCCATGACCGAGGCGGCGGCCGTCGGACGAACGCCGGGCAACGCTTCGAGGGCGGCCAGCTTCCGGCGGATCTTGTGTAACGTTCCTTGCCGGCGCAAGCGCGGGCCGACCAGGAGGTACAGATCGTCTTCGTTCATTTCGTCCGCCCAGGCGCAGCCGAGCCACCAGTAGACGCCGGCCGACGACACTCGCTGCACGCGGGCCAGCGGCAGACTCGTCGTGTTCGCCAGGCTGGGACCGAGCGTGAGGGCAAGCAGGGTGCCAGGTTCGAAGCGACGACTGAGGCGAATGCCCACGCCGCCGCCGGAGATGTCGCGCAGCAAGGTCGGCCAGCGGTTGCCCGCCAGCTGCGTGATGGGCTGACAATCGCCCATGATTTCGCAGGCGTGGCGGACGCTAAGGCGCCGTTAGCGGGCGGCAACGCATTCGGGGCGCGTGGAAGTAGGCATAAAGCGGATGGCCTCCTTACCATCGAGCTTTTCTGGCCGCTTGCGGAAGTGGGGCAAAGTTAGCCAAACCGCGGAAACGTGTCAACCCGGAGCGGTCGATGGTTGTCTTCTAAACCTACCGACAGGCTGTTTTCTTCCGCGAGCGCCCGGTTACAATGCGGGTATCTTTCGTCTTTCTCCTTCGCGAGACGTGCACATGCTCGGCAATGCCTGGATGGGCCTTTTCAGCCGCATTCCGTTGATGCAACAAGACGGCCTGGGCATCGTCACCGCCAGCGGCCTGGAAATCAATCTCCAGTCGGTCATGCGCATGGAGGAAGAATACGTCGTGGTGCGTGGCCGCATCATGGGCAGCACCGACGCCAACCGCACCTTCTTCGTGCCCTACGACCAGATCAATACGCTCATCTTCCAGCGCGTGCTGAAGGAAGAAGAAATCCAGGCGTGGTACTCCGACAAGCCGTTGCCCAAGCCGGTCGAGGCGCCCAAGCCAGCGCAGGGCGAGACGCCGCCCACCGAGACACCCGCAGCTGAAGCGGAATCTCCCACGCCGATGATTCAACCGATGGCCACGCCGACTTCGTCCACGCCCATGAGTACGCCCGGCAAGACGGCCATCCTCGAACGGCTGCGCAAGCGGACGACCGACAACGCGGCCGGCCGGCCCCCGGCCAAATCGGATGACGCCAGCGCCCCCAAGACGCCGGGAAAGTAAGCCGCCGCCATGCTCGACGCGCCGCCGACGATCCTCCAGGAAGTGCCCATCACCAGCGTGCAGCCCGGCGGCGGCTTCGTCGCCGGGCTCGAATTGTCGTGGGGCAAGCTGCGCCGGCGCCTGCTGCGCGCCTACTGGCCCGATTACGTGACGCGCATGGCGGCCAGGCGTCAGGGTGAATGTCCCCAATGCCCGCACGACGTTATCGACCCGCGCGACTTGAAGTTCTATCGCAACGTGTGCGGCTACTGGTTTCGGCCCGAGGACGACGCCTTCGCCTGGCGCGGCCGTCTCGGACTGGCACGCATGGGCCTGGCCGAATTGCTCTGCTTTTCGTTCCTCTATGTCGTCCTCGGCTTGCCGCTGATCGCCCTCGCTTTGGCCATCCACTGGACCTTTTGGCTACCCTTGGCCGTGTTATCGCTCGCCTACGCCGAGGTCTGGTATTTCTTCCGCGATCCCGAACGCACCATCTTGGCCAATGCCGACCTCCTGCTCAGCCCCGCCGACGGCGTCGTCACGCACATCGACGAGGTCGAGGAACCCGACTTCCCCGGCGGCCGGGCGTTTCGCGTCAGCATCTTTCTGTCGGTGTTCAACGTCCACGTCAACCGGATCCCGCGCTCGGGCCGCGTGGTCGCCGTCCGCTAT
>JBBSES010000207.1:0-7724 GCA_038239465.1 Gemmatales bacterium | reverse complement strand
AGGGCCGTCGCCAGGATGGTCAGGCTCCCTCCTTCCTCGACGCAGCGGGCGGCGCCGAAGAAGCGCTTGGGCTTTTGCATGGCGTTGGAGTCGAGGCCGCCGGACAGGAGCTTTCCGCCGGACGGGGCCTCGGTATTGTGCGCCCGCGCCAGGCGCGTGACGGAGTCGAGCAGGAGGACCACGTCGCGGCCATCCTCGACCATGCGCTTGGCCTTTTCCAGGGCGATATCGCTGACGTGGACGTGCTCCGACGATGGCTCGTCGAAGGTGCTGGCCACCACCTCGGCCGTCGGGCCGGAGACGGTGCGCAGCATGTCGGTCACTTCTTCGGGCCGCTCGTCGATGAGCAGCACGATGATGTAGCACTCGGGATGATTCTTGCGGATCGCCAGCGCGATCTTCTGCAGGAGGACCGTCTTGCCGGCGCGCGGCGGCGACACGATCAACCCGCGCTGCCCCTTGCCGATGGGCGTCACCAGGTCGATGACGCGCGAAGGCAGTTCGTCGCTTTCGGTTTCGAGGACCAGGCGCTTGCTCGGGTGCAAGGGCGTCAAGTCTTCGAATACGGTATTGGAACGCCGTTGGTCCGGCGGGTTGCCGTTGACCAGTTCCACCTGCATGAGGGCGAAGTTGTCTTGGCCCTCGACCGGCAGGCGGATCGGCCCTTCGACGACGAGGCCGGTGCGGAGTCCGAGACGGCGAATCTGGCTGGGCGACACGTAGATGTCTTCGGGCGAGGCGAGGTAGTTGTGGGCCACGCTGCGCAGGAAGCCGTAGCCGTCGGGCAGGACTTCCAGGGTGCCGCTGCCGCGGACGACTTCGCCGCGTTGGATTTGCAGACGGACGACGGCGGCGATGAGCTGGCCGCGGTTCATGCCGGTATGCTCGGCCACACCTTCGCGCTCGGCGAAGGCGAATAACTTGGGCATGGCCAGGCGATACAGGTCATCGAGGCGGGTGGGGGTGCCGGGGGCCGGCGCGGAGGGGCCGCCCGGTTCCGGCGGCTTGCGCGCGGGGCGTTTGCGCATGAGGTTGCCAGGCCCCTCGTCGCCACGAGCGACGGTCATATCTCTCTCCCTGTGTGCGGAAATGGGTGTGGGGGTCTCAACGGCGCCGCGAACGGGCCGAGCAGCCCTCGAAGATGGTCGAACGGTCATGTTTCCGAGTAATGAGTTAGCGGTTGGCTCGCGCGTCTCGTTGGCCCGATGCCGCGAAACCGCGCCGAAAACGACGATGTTGGGTTGCGTTCCGTGGCCTATCGTTCAGCAGGATGGACTTCTTTTGGGAAGTACAGGACGTGCCGGGGGGCACGCGAAAATGTGAAAGAGGCCGTCCGCCGCGCCGTCTGGAAGCGCGACTAGGGAATATGATAACAACTTCCGGCGGCATTTCCAGCGGTAAATCGGATAATTTTCGATAATGGTCGCTTCCCATGCCCGACTACGACGCCGGCTTCAAGATTGTTGCCCATCGCGCCGGCCGACAACTGGCGGCGTTGGCCGGTGTCCAGTGCCAGCACTGGCAACCCATCGGCGGCGAGGTGCAGGCGACCGAACGCCTCGCCGACCGAGCGTTTCGGGCACGCGGCGATGGCGAACGCTTCATCGTCTACATGGAGGCCTACACCCGCTGGCAGGCGGCGGCGCCGTGGAGCATCTTGTCCAAGAGCGGCCTGCTCTCCGAACGCGAGCGCTTGCCGACGGTGAGCCTGGTTTACATCCTCTTGCCGCGCGGCTATCGGCCGCAGCATGGCACGTTCCAGCTGGCGGTGGACGGCGCCGCCACGCAGCGGATTTGGTTCCGCGAAATTTGTCTATGGCAACTGGATCCGCAAGGCTGGGAAACCGAACCGGGCCTGATGGCCCTCTATCCGCTCAGCCGCCACGGGCGTTCGCCGACCGAGGCGGTCAGCCACGCCGCCCAGGCCATATCCGCCGCCGAGAACGACAAGGTCGTGCGCGCTGACTTGCTGACGACGCTGGGCCTGTTTGGTAAGCTGGTGAATCCGGGGATCGACTTGTTTCACCTGATCGGGAGGGAGCAAATGAAGGAATCCAAGTTTTACCAGGAGATCATGGATGAAGGCCGCCTCGAAGGAAGACGGGAATATATCCTGGAAGCAATCCAAGTGCGATTCGGTACCGAGGCGGCTTCGTCAATTGCAGGTGCACTTGGACCTATCAACGACTCCGATCGGCTCTCCGAATTGCATCGGCTAGCCATGCGCTGTCGCCGACTTTCTGAATTCCAGCGTGCAGTCACCGCGACAGGTGAATAACGAACCTCCACTATCACTGTCTCTCAAATTTATTCGCCTGGGTTGCTTCACCTGGGCGGGAGCGAGCAAATGAAGGAGTCGAAGTTTTACCAGGAAAGGTTGAACGAAGGCCGCTTGGAAGCCCACCGGAAGGACGTTCGGGGCGTGATCGAAGTACGATTTGGCGTCGAAGCGGCTTCGTCAATTGCCGCCGCCGTCGAAGCGATTAACGATGCCTCACGCTTGCCCGAGTTCAATCGGCTGGCCGCGCGCTGTCGCCGCCTGTCCCAATTTCAAAGCGCCCTCCAATAGCACGCTTCCCCTCTCCGTCCCGCCCCTCGACAATCCCGCCTCGCTTCCCTATCTTGCCGCCATGCACACGCTTCAGACTGCCCGTGGCCGTTCGCAGCCGCTCGGCACTACCGCGCTGGCCGACGGCATCAACTTTGCGCTGCTCTGCCGCCACGGCACCGCCGTTTCCCTCGTCTTGTACCTGCTCCACGGCGAGGAGCCGATCGCCGAGATCCCCCTCGATCCGCGCAAGAACCGCACGGGCGATCACTGGCACATCCTCGTCGCCGGCCTGCCGCCGGTGTTCCGCTATGGCTGGCGCGTCGATGGCCCTTTCGTCGGGCCGCACCGCTTCAACCGCGAGGCCGTCCTGCTCGACCCGTCCGCCACCGCCGTTTCCGACGGCGCCGTCTGGGGCCGCTCCGTCGAAAGCGAGGAGTGGCACGTCGAACGCGACGCGGCACAGCTGCAAGCCGACATATCTACCGCTCCGCGTTCCGCGCTCCCCACTCCGCGCTCCACGGTAAGACGCAGCCTCTTTTTCCGCAGGTCGTTCAACTGGCACGAGGACGCGCCGCCGCTGACCCCCTTCGAAGACACCATCATCTACGAACTGCACGTTCGCGGCTTCACCTGCCATCCGTCGTCGGGCGTCGCCGCCCCGGGCACCTTCGCCGGCTTGACGGAGATGATTCCTTATCTCAAGCAGCTGGGCATCACCGCCGTCGAGTTGTTGCCCATTCACGAATTCGACGAATGTGATTGCCCCTTTTATAATCCCCTCACCGGCGAGCCGTTGCGCAACTTCTGGGGCTACAACAGTATCTCCTTCGCCGCCCCCAAGGCCGCCTACGCCGCCACTGCCAGCGAACACGGGCAAATCAACGAATTCCGCGACATGGTGCGCGCCTTTCACAAGGCCGGCATCGAGGTCTTTCTCGACGTGGTCTTCAACCATACCGGCGAGGGGGACGACCGGGGCCGTACTTATTCGTTTCGCGGCCTCGATAACGAATTGTATTATCTGCTCGGCGCTGATGGCCGTTATTTGAACTTCTCCGGCTGCGGCAACACGGTCAATTGCAATCACCCCGTCGTCCGCGAACTGCTGCTCACTTGTCTGCGTTATTGGGTGGCCGAGATGCACGTCGATGGCCTGCGCTTCGACCTGGCTTCCATCCTCGGCCGCGACCGCTGGGGCAACGTCCTCATGGAGCCGCCCGTCGTCGAGATGATCGGCGAGGACGGCGTGCTGGCCGACACCAAGCTCATCGCCGAGCCGTGGGACGCCGCCGGCCTCTACCAAGTAGGCCATTTCCCCTATGGGCGGCGCTGGTCCGAGTGGAATGGCCGCTACCGCGACGACGTCCGCCGCTTCTGGAACGGCACCCCCGGCCTTACGGGAGCGCTCGCCACGCGCTTATGCGGCAGCGCCGACCTCTACGAAGTCACCGGCCGGCAGCCGCGCCACTCGCTCAACTTCATCACCTGCCACGACGGTTTCACCCTGTGGGACCTCGTCTCCTATAACGGCAAACATAACGACGCCAACGGCGAAGAGAACCGCGATGGCTCCAACGACAATCTCAGCTGGAACTGCGGCATCGAGGGCATCACCGACGATCCCGAAGTAATCGGCTTAAGGCGCCGCCAAGCCCGCAACCTGATGGCTACCCTACTTCTCTCTCAGGGCGTGCCCATGCTCCTGGCGGGCGACGAAATCCTCCGCACTCAGGAAGGGAACAACAACGCCTGGTGCCAGGATAACGAACTCAGCTGGCTCAACTGGGACCTGGCCACGCGCAACGCCGACTTCCTGCGTTTCGTCCGCGAAATGATCGCCCTGCGCAAACGCCATCCGGCCCTGCGCCGCCGCACCTTCTTTCGCGGCAGCGGGGCCTGGAATCACCTCGAACCCGACATCGTCTGGCACGGCGTCGAACCCTATTGTCCTGACTTCTCGCCCGGTAGCCGCACGCTCGCCTACGCTCTTAACGGCCGGCAAACCGGCCGCGAACCCGACGGCGATTTCTACGTCGCCTGCAACTCCTGGCGCGAGCCGCTCTCGTTCCGCCTACCGCGTTCGCCATCGGGCAACCCCTGGTTGCGCGTGGTCGATACCGCATTGGCGTCGCCGCTCGATATCGTCGATGGCGGCGACAGGCCGCGGATGGATGCGTATTCCAGCTATCTCGTCGCGCCGTATTCGTTGATCGTGCTGTTGACGGAAGAGATGTGAGGGGTTCGAGAAGACAGGGAGAAGTGTCAAAAGCCTCCGCGATTTCCCTTGACATCCTCTACTGACGCTTTACGCTTCTCTCCGGCACTTTTTCTCGTTTCCGGAAGTTTCTTTTTCTCGTTCTCATCCGGATTCAGGTGAAAGGGTTTCACATGGCTTTCGATGACAGCAAAGTTCAAGCCTACATCAATAAAGCGATGGCCGAAAATAGCACCTATAAACCAATCGACAGCCAGCTAAATATGGCATATGCAAATCTCTATGTGCGACGAGAGAATGACGATCCCGACGGCATGCGGGCCCCGCCGACCCCCGTCCTTGATCTTCTGTAATTCCTCTTGCAGCGGCTTGGCCTCGGCCGCGCGTTCGGCCTTCGGCAATTGATCGACGGCGGCTTGCAGGTCGCGCAGCACCTCGGCCATGCCGGTGCCGTGCGCGCGGTGGAAGGCCATCAGTTTGTCGAGGATATAGTGCCGGCCCTGGAAACCGGGATGGCGAAACACCTGCCGGCCGGCCACCATCGGGAAGGCGATGCGGCAGAAGCGCAGGCCGACCTTGACGCGCGTGTGCCGCGCGTCCTTCCGGCCGGGTTCCTGAATCCCGGCGCTCCGCCGCTCCGCCTGCCCGCGCACGAAATGCAAATCCTGCTCTCGGAGAAGATTTCCGCGTTAAGCCGTTCCGTTTACGTTTCGCGTCTTCCGCGCGGGGCGCGAAGCGTAAACGGGTCATCGCCGCGCCGCCGCTTCGATGGCCGCGTCGCCCCATGGCTTACCCGCCTCGGACGGGGGCGGCGCGTCCAGCGCCGTGAAGACCGGCAGCCCATCGGTCGGCGCGTTGGTCGGCAGCAGTACGCCGTGGCGATCCACGACGCGATTGAAGGGCAATACCAGCAGCTTGGGGACGCGGAAGTCCAGGCGAACGACGACTTCCGAAGCCGAGCGAATCTCGACGCGCTCGACGCGCTCCACCCAGGGATGCCGCCCGAAGGCTTCCGCCAGGCGCGTCGAGGCGTCGGCGTCGAGCAGGGGCAGGCGGTCGGGCAATCCGCCGAGGTACTGCACTTCGCGCAGGAAGGCATCGCGTTCCGTGCCGGGCGGGACGGGGCAGTCGATGGCAGCGAAATCGCCCCGGTAGCGGTCGGCGTGGCGCAGACGCGGGAAGAGGAGGAAGATCGCCAACGCCAGCGCGCCGACGAGGAGTGAGGTGAGCGCGAAACGGTAACGAAAGGGGATCACCACACGGCGATCTCCAATTCGAGATCGACGTGAAAGCGTTCCTTGACCCGGCTGCGCACCAGGTCGATGAGGCGCAGTACGTCGCGGGCGCTGGCGCCGGCATGGGCGACGACGTAGTTGGCGTTACGGTCGCTGACCTCGGCGCCGCCGACGCGCGTCTTGGCCAGGCCGCTCTGTTCGATGAGGGTGGCGGCGTTGAGGCCGCGCGGGTTCTTAAAGATGCGGCCGGCCGCCTGAAAGCTGAGCGGTTGGCTTGCCTTCCGCTGAATCCAGGTCTTGCGCATGCGCTTGACGATGGCGTCGGCGCTATCGGTCTCCAGCTCGAACTCGGCGTTCAAAAGCACGGTATCGTCGAGGTTGCTCCACCCGGGGCCGAAGCTGAGTTCGTCGCGTTCGCGGGTGTCGGCCTGGCCGCGCTCGTCGAGGACTTCGACCCGGCGGACGAACTGGCTAATCTCGCCGGAGCGGTCGCCGGCGTTGGCGCGGAGGGCGCCGCCGACGGTGCCAGGGATGCCGACGAGCGCCTCGAAGCCGGCCAGTCCCTGGCGGGTGGAATGGGAGATCAAGGCGGCAAGGGCGGCGCCGCAGCCGGCGTGGACACGCTTGCCTTCGACGCGCAGGGCGGTGAAGGCCGGTTCGTGCAGGCGGAGGACGGCGCCGCGCACGCCTTCGTCGGGGACGAGGACGTTGCCGCCGCCGCCGAGGACACGCAGGGGGATGGCTTCGCGGCTGCAACGGTCGAGGACGGCGACAAGTTCCGCGCGCGAGCGCGGCTGCACCAGGGCCTCGGCCGGCCCGCCCAGCTTGAAGTAGGTGTACGGGGCCAGCGGTTCGTTCGGTTTGGTGAAGTCGGCGAATGCTTCGAGCCCGCGCATGGTCGTCCCCCGCGACTTTGCCTGCTACCATACCGTTATATGCCGGCGGGGCGCGAAACGTAAACAAGACGATACGACACCATGACGGCGGTCCTCATCAGCGGCGGCCTCGATAGCGCCATTCTTCTGGGTGAGACGCTGCGGGGTTCCGCGCTGGTGCATCCCCTCTATTTGCGCGAAGGGCTGTTCTGGGAGCCGGCGGAACTGTGTCATCTGGCCCGGTTCCTGGAGGCGGTCGCATGTCCTCGGCTGCAACCGTTGCGCGTCCTGGACATGCCGGTGAGCGACTTGTACGCCGCTCACTGGAGCATCACCGGGCGCGACGTGCCGGGCGCCGACACGCCGGACGAGGCCGTTTTCCTGCCGGGCCGCAACGTCCTCTTTTTGGCCAAGGCGATGCTCTGGTGCCACTTGCACGGCGTCGCTTCGCTGGCCCTGGGCGTGCTGGGGTCGAATCCATTCGCCGACGCGACGCCGGCCTTCTTCGACACGTTCGCGGCCGTGGTTAATGGGGCCATCGGCGGTACGGTGGAAGTGCGTCGGCCGTTCGCTGGGCTGCATAAGGTGGATGTCATGCGTCGCGGCCGGGACTTGCCGTTGCACCTGACGTTCTCGTGCATTCGGCCCGTGGACGGCGAACATTGCGGGCGCTGCAACAAATGTCAGGAGCGGCGGCGGGCCGTCGCCCGGGAGTTCGGCGTCAAACAGACTTTTCAGAGCTGGGAAGATGTTATTGCCAGCCCCGCCGTCGATGCCGTGGTGGTCGGCACCTGGCCGAACCTGCACGCGCCGGTCGCGCTGGCGGCGTTGGCGGCGGGGAAACACGT
>JBBSES010000206.1:0-7773 GCA_038239465.1 Gemmatales bacterium | reverse complement strand
GACGCGGGCGCTCTTCACCACTTGCGGCAAAAACATCTTACCGGCGCCGAAGAGGTCGCCGACGACGTTCATGCCATCCAAGAGCGGGCCTTCGATAAGGCGCAACGGCTTCTCGTATTTGTGCCGTGCTTCCTCCACGTCGATATCGATGAAATCGACGATGCCGTTAATGAGCGCGTGCTTGAGCCGTTCCTCGACGGGCAACTCGCGCCACGCTTGTTGCTTGGCGGCGCTCTGCGTCTCGCGGTTTCCCTTGGTGCGCTCCGAGAAAGCGGTCAAGCGGTCGGCGGCGTCGGGCCGGCGGTTGAGCAGCACGTCTTCGACATGCTCTAGCAAGTCCTTGGGAATCTCTTCGTAGACCTGCAATTGGCCGGCGTTGACGATGCCCATATCGAGGCCGGCGCGAATGGCATGATACAGAAAGGCCGCGTTCATCGCCTCGCGGACTACGTCGTTGCCGCGGAAGGAAAACGAAACATTACTCACGCCGCCCGAGGTCTTCGTCTCGGGAAGGCGTTGTTTGAGTTCCCTGACGGCCTCGATGAATTCGACGGCGTAATTATTGTGCTCCTCGATGCCGGTGCCGACGGTGAGGATGTTGGTATCGAAGATGATATCCGACGGTGCGAAGCCGACTTCTTCCGTCAACAACTGATAGGCCCGTTCGCAGATGGCCACCTTACGCGCGGCGGTGACGGCCTGGCCCTCTTCGTCGAACGCCATGACGACGACGGCCGCTCCATAACGGCGAATCGTGCGCGCTTGTTCGAGGAATTTATCCTCGCCCTCTTTCATGCTGATCGAGTTGACGATCGCCTTGCCTTGCACGCATTTCAGGCCGGCTTCGATGATCTCGAACTTGGAGCTATCGATCATCAGCGGCACGCGCGCCAGGTCGCCTTCCGCCGCGATCATGTTCAGGAAGCGCGTCATGGCGGCGGCGCCGTCGATGAGTCCCTCGTCCATATTCACGTCGAGGATGTTGGCGCCCCCCTCGACCTGTTCGCGGGCGACGGCGATGGCGGCGGCGTAGTCGCCATTGCGAATCAGGCGGGCGAACTTGCGCGAGCCGGTAATGTTGGTCCGCTCGCCGATCATGGTGAAGTTGGATTCGGGCCGCAGCGTCAGCGTCTCGCTGCCGCTGTAGTACGACCAGGCGGGCAGGTCGGGAACGCCGCGCGGCACAATCCCCTTGACGGCCTGGCCGATGGCGTGGATCCATTCCGGCCTGGTGCCGCAGCAGCCGCCGACGAGGTTGACCCAGCCGTTGCGGGCGAACTCGCCGAGCGCCTGCGCCATCTGCTCCTTGCTGCCCTTGAAGCCGCCGAAGCCGTCCGGCATACCGGCGTTTGGATAACAACTAATGGGCCGCTTGGAAAGCTCCGCCAACGTCTGGACATGAGAGCGCATCTGCTCGACGCCCACCGCGCAGTTGAGGCCGACGCTCAGCATGTCGAAGTGCGATACCGAGGTATAAAACGCTTCCACGGTCTGCGCCGAGAGCGTGCGGCCATTGTCGAAGATGGTGCCGGAGATCATGACCGGCAGGCGGACGTTATGCTCCTCGAAATACTGGTCGATGGCGAACAGACATGCCTTCAACACCAACGTATCGAACGACGTTTCGGGCAAGAGCAGATCGACGCCGCCCTGTACCAGGGCATGAATCTGCGTCGTGTAGCTGGCGACCATGTCGTCGAAGGTCACGTCGCGGACGCCGGTGTCGTCCTTGAGCGCGATGGTGAGCGTCTTGTTGGTCGGTCCAATACTTCCGGCGACGAAGCGCGGCTTGTCGCGGTTCTTGCGCGTGTAGGCGTCGGCGGCCCGGCGGGCGATCTCGACGGCGCGGACGTTCAATTCGTGGACGTGTTCTTGCAGCTGGAACTCGGCCAGCGAGATGGGATTGCTGTTGAAGGTATCGGTCTCGATGATGTCGCTGCCGGCTTCGAGATAGGCGCGGTGGATGTCCTCGATGATCCGGGGCTGGGTGAGCGCCATGATCTCGGTGCAGTTCTTGAGCAGCACGGGATGGTTGCGAAAGCGTTGGCCGCGATAGTCCTCCTCGGTCGGCTCGTGGGCGTAAATCATCGAGCCCATGGCGCCGTCGAGGAGCAGGATGCGCTCGGCCAGCAGTTCTTCCAGGAGTTCGCGCGTGCTTGCTTGCACCAAATTTGGCATCATCTCACCGGGTTTGCGGAAAGATTCCTTCTTTCCTGGGACGGGGAAAACCGCCTGTTCCCCCCTATTTGCCAGCCTTCTCTGCTGGTGAAGGATTATATACCGGCGTGGGCACCGGCGTCAGCCGCAAGTCGTGGCGTGGCTTTCGGGCCATTTTCGTGAAACATTTTGACGATGGGCCGCCTATCCCTTGGGTAAGGAACGGGTGCCGCGGTTTTGGCTGTATATTCGCTTGCGGCCAGGAAGGCGGCGCTTTAGCTTGCAAGGTGTTCCTAGCCGATTTCATCCCGAGCCGTCCTACTCCTCGTGAGAGCTTGGAGCCTCGCCATGCTTCGCTTCCAGTGCCCGAGTTGCAAGAAACCGCTGCAAGTGCCGCCGCAACACGCGGGGGCGGTGTTAAGTTGTCCCCATTGCAAGGTGCAAATGCGGGCGCCGATGCCGGCGCCGGTGGCGGTCGCTCCCGCCGCCGCGCCGCGTCCACAGGGCGCGGCCCCGCCGCCGCGTCCGGCCGCCGCTCCGGTGCCCGCCGCCGTGTCCCGTCCGGTCGCGCCGCCCCGCCCGGTCGCGCCGCCGACGCAAACGCCGATGCCGCCGGCAGTGCCAAACGTTGGCTTCACCGGGCAGTTGCCGGCGCGCGCCCCGGTGCCGCCGGCCGCGCCGCCCGCTCCGAAACAGGCGCCCGACATTTCCGGCCCTGGCTGGAAGCGGGCGCTGGTAAAAGTGGGGCGCGGGACCTCGGCCGTGGGCGGCTGGACGGTGCGTGAAGTCGGCCGTACCGCTGCGGCCACCTGGGGTCAGACAGCGCGCGTGGCCAGCTACGGCCGCAATCGGCTGCGGCTGCGGTCGCTGCGTAGCCGCGAGACTCGCGCTCAGATGGCGCTCGGCGAACGCCTCTATGCGGCCAAGGCGGGCGATCCTACCGTGCGCGGCCAGCTGACACAGATCGACCAGCAAATCGAGGCCGCGGCGGCGACGAAGGCATCGACCTCCGCGTTGAAGAAACAGCGAGTAGCCCTGCTGCAAAAGTTGGGCGCCACCGGCATCGCTCAGCCAATGGCGCCGCGCGGGGCCGAAACCGAGTTTCAGCAGGCGCGCGACATGCGCGTCGCCCTGAACCAGCAAAATCAAAAGCTGCAGACGGCGCGCGCCACGCTGCCGCCGCGCGACCGGGGTACGATGCTGCGCATCCTCGTCGGCTATACCCTTACCACTTGCATGCTCGGTTTCGCCATCGTCCTCGCGGCCGGCGGCCTCGGCGGCGGTGGCACGGAGGTGGCTAAACCGACGCCGCCCCCGGCACCGACGCTCGCTCCGCTGGCGGGCACCTCGCTGGGCCTCGTTCCGGCCGACGCCGCCTTTTATACCGCATCGCTGCGCAACCGCGAGCAGGTCAACGCCGTCGCCACGAGCAACTTTTGGGCGAAACTCAAGGCGTTGCCGGCGGTGCAAAACGCCTTCAAGATGGCCGACGTGGAAGGGCCGCTCGCCGAGGCACGCAAGTTCAAGCAAGACCCCAAGAACAAGGAAATTGTCGAACTGCTTGACGACATGTGGGGAGAAGAGGTCTTCCTCTACGGCGGCGAGGGCTGGACCTCGGCGCTGAGCCTGTACAAGGACGTATCGGACGCCACCTGGATGGAGGGCATGAAAGAACTGATTCAAAAGCAGGGCAACGTCGGCAACGGGGATCCGAGCGGCGCCATTCTCGACATCCTGCGCAAGGTAACGAGCGGCCCCGAGCCGATCAAGATCCCCGAGGTCGTAGTCGGCTTCAAGCTGACCAAGCCCGAAGCCGCTGTCCCCGCTCTCAAGCGCGTCGAGGAACTGCTCAAGGATCTCGCTGTCAAACAGCAAGAAATCAAGATCAACGTCGGCTGGGAGCGCGTCGGCAACGGCGATTACCTGGTCCTGTCGGTCGCTGGCAAGACCATCCCCTGGGAGAGCGTCTTCCCGCTGCCGCCGGGCCAGCTGGACGTTTTCTACAAGAAACTGCGCGAAGCCAAGCTCGCCATCACCATTGGCGTGCGCGAGAAGCATCTGATCGTGGCCGTCGGCTCGTCGCCGGAAGTGATCGCCAAGTTGGGGCAGGGAAAAACCTTGCTCGACCGGCCCGAGTTCCAGAAACTGGCCCCGTTCGCCGATCGGCCCATCGCCAGCATGGACTATACGAGCCAGGGGTTCCGCGCCGAGACGAGCCTGAGCAAGAAGGACGTGGCCGGCTGGGCGGACAAGGCCAAGCTGGGCACTGGCCTGCTGCCCGACGCCTTGAAGAAGCGCGTCGAGGGCGACATGGCGCGCCTCGTTCAGGACATTCAGCAGGGAATGCCGGAAACGCGGGCGAGCATGTCGTTCTCGTTCCTCAATGGTCACGGCTTCGAGCGCTATGCCTATGACTGGAGCGATCAGCTGTCCGCCGACGGCTCGGCGCCGTTGAGCCTCCTGGACCATGTCGGCGGCGACCCGCTCATCGCCTCGGTCAGCCGCAACAAGTACAAGCCGGAGGCCTATCAAACGGTCGTCAAATGGCTCAAGGTGGGGCACGGCTACTTCACGGAAGAGGGGCTGCCGAAGCTCGATCCGAACATGCAGCTGGCCTACAAGGCGCTCTGGGCCGATGTCGGCCCGGCGCTGCAACAGATCGACGAAACGACGACGAAGCTCTTGCTGCCCTCCCTGGCCGACGGGCAAGCGGGCATGGTGATCGACGCCAAGGCATCGGCGCAAAGCTGGTTCACGAAGCTGCCGCGCGACGCGAAGCCGTTGCCCTTGCCGGAGCCGGCGCTGCTCGTCGGCGTCAGCGACCGCGATAAACTGCTGCAAGCCGGCAGCGACTATCGCAAATCGATAAACGCCATCACCCTGGCGGTGGGCAATTTGACGCGCAATCCGTTGCCGCCGCTGCCGGCGCCGCAGCAGATGACCATCGATGGCGGTGAGTTGTACTTCTACCCGCTGCCGCCGATGCCGGAGTTGGGCAAGGGGGCGTTTCCGAATGTCGCCGTCTCGAAGAACCTGCTAACGCTGACCGGATCGCGCGAGCATAGCGCTCGCCTGTTGACGCCGACGCCGATCAAGAACGAGTTCCTCCGTCGTTACCGAGACAAGCCACTGACGCAGGCCTCGACCATCGACCTCGCGGGCACCGTGGACGCCGTCGGCGACTGGGTCGAATTCGACATGCGTGGCGCATTTGGGCCGATGAAGGCGCCGCCGCGTCCGGGCCTCGACGCCGACCTGAAGCAGATGCGCGAAACGATGCAGCTGTTGAAGGTGCTGCGTTCGCGGTCGAGCGTGAGCTACCTTGAGGGTAACGTCGAGGTGACGCATTCGGAGTACGTCGTGCGGGATATACCGTGACGCTTCGCGGCTTGCCGTTTCGCGATTCTTTCGCGCGGAACGGCAAGCCGTCATCGCCCGCGGCTCACGCTTCCTTGCCCGAAGATCCAGGTAAGGGACCAATAAAAATCAGCGGCGTGACCAGGCGTGAGCCGAAGGCCGTCAGCCACATCAGCAGCGACTCGAGGACGGCCGGCGCCGCGGTCCGTGCCGCGACGAGCGCCCCGCGCACGCCTGCGGCGAACGTGCCCACTTTCGTACTCAATTCGACCGCTCGAGCCCGCACTTCTTGCGGCGTAATGGGCAATCCCTGGATGCGGCCCATGATGCTTTGGACCCAGTTGGTCTGTGCCACCCCCTGCGGCAGCAACGCCATGCGTTGCGATGCCAGCTGATTGCTCATAAGCGCGGCGGTCGTGCGACCCTGAGGCGTGGTAACGAGGCCGGCCAGGCGCTGGGCGTTTTGCGTGTTGCCCAGTTCGATCATGACTTTCTCGGTATCTCGCGCCAGCGCGATATATTTCGTGGAATCGTTCAGCAGTGGTTCCAGCGAACGGGCGGCAGTGGAGGCCGCCTGTGGATCGGTCTGCCGCAGCTTGGCGATGCCATCCAGGATGGCCTGCCGGTTGGTCACTAGCGCGTTGGCGGTGTTGCGCATGCTATCGTAGTGCTTGTAGGCGATGCCGGAATCCTTGAGGATCACGGCTCCCTGATATTCGGCCAGGGCACCTTCATACGTGCCGCGGTCGATGCCGTGGGGTTGGGCCAGCAGGTCAAGGATTTTTCCGGCATAGGTTTCGAGGAACGTGACGATTTCCGCGGGATCGTTGGGCACGAGGGCCATGATGAGTTTCCCTTCCAAAATGAAATAGCCGACGAAGGGCCGCCGTCAGCGCGGAACGGATGGGATGCGTCGAAAACTTATCCCCAAATCCCCTCCGACCCGGACAACAAAGAGCGAATTAAGTGTCCGGCACGCGCCACAAACAGGCCCCTCGTTCGGAGCTGCCCGAGAGTACCATCTAACCGTCCGGCGCAAAGGCCGCGCCAAGCACCCAGCGGCAGGCGGAAACCGGCTGTCTCGGGACATTTGGCCATGAGTGGATTCCGTCGCGCGGCGGCTCGTCTCCGTACAATGGTAGTAGGTTACTCGAAGGAGAAACAGTCATGCGCTCCGCCGTAGTTATCGACGCGATCCGTACCCCGATCGGACGCGCCCACGCCGAAAAGGGCATGTTCCGAGACGTTCGAGCCGACGACCTCTCGGCCGATTTGATGCGTACTTTGCTCGAGCGCGTCGGCATCCCCGCCCGCGCCGTGGAAGATATTCAATGGGGCTGCGTCAACCAGCAGGGGGAACAAGGATACGACATCGCCCGCATGGCGGCGCTGATCGCCGGCCTCCCCGTTGAAATTGGCGGGGTCACTGTCAACCGCAACTGCGGCTCCAGCTTGCAGGCGATCAACGCCGCCGCTCAGAGCATCGCCGCCCGCTGCGAGGACGTGCATATCGCCGGCGGCGTCGAACACATGGAACACATTCCGATGGAGGCGGGGTTCAACCCGAACCCGCGTTACTATTATCGCCATAGCCCGGCGACCATGCAGATGGGCCTGACCGCCGAAAATCTCGCCATGCGCTATCGCATCTCGCGGCAGGCGCAGGACGAGTTCGCGCTACGAAGCCATCAAAAGGCGGCGGCCGCGACCGACGGCGGCAAGTTCGCCCGCGAGGTCATCCCCACCTGGGGCCGCGACGAGGAAGGCCGACGCAAGCTGCTCACCGAGGATCAGTGCATCCGCCGCGATACGACGCTCGAAGCGTTGGCCGCGTTGAAGCCGGCGTTCATGCCCGAAGGCGGCTCGGTGACGGCCGGCAATTCCAGCCCGATCAACGTCGGCGCCGCCGCCCTGCTGATGATGTCCGACGACAAGGCGGCGGAACTGGGGCTGAAGCCGATCGCGCGCGTGAGGGCGATGGCGGTCGCAGGCGTCGATCCGTCGGTCATGGGCATCGGTCCCGTTCCGGCCACGCACAAGGCCCTCGAACGCGCCGGTTTGAAGTTGGCCGACATGGACTTGATCGAGATCAATGAAGCCTTTGCCGCACAAGCATTGGCCTGCATCCAGCTGCTCAAGTGCGACCCGGAAAAGGTGAACGTCCACGGTGGTGCGCTGGCGATCGGTCATCCCCTGGGAGCGAGCGGAGCAAGAATCTCGACGACGCTCTTGCACGCCCTGCGGCAGCGCGGCGGCAAG
>JBBSES010000205.1:0-7811 GCA_038239465.1 Gemmatales bacterium | reverse complement strand
GGGCTTACGCCCCCCGCTCGCCGGATTCGACATCCGTATCTCATGACGCAAAGGCCGTTGCAGTGCTTCGTATCCAACTCCGTATCGTGGCCGGCTCCCTGCGTGGCCGGAAGCTCAATTGTCAGATCGACGAGGGCGTCCGGCCCACCCCGCAAATGGTCCGCGAGGCCCTGTTCAGCATCCTCGGCGACGCCGTCCCGGATCGGCCGTTCTTCGACGTCTTCTCCGGCACCGGCGCTATCGGCCTGGAAGCCATCAGCCGCGGCGCCGCGCGCTGCGCGTTCATCGAGCGCGACGTGCGCCTGGCTAACGAGATCGAGAAACACCTCGACGCCTTTCACGTCAACGATCGTGGCCGCGCCGTCCGCACCGACGCTTATCGCTGGGCCGAACGCTGGTTGGCTCCGGTCGAACCCGTCAACGTCTACGTGAGTCCTCCCTTCGCCGACTTCGAGCGCCGGCCCGAGGCGCTCATTCAACTGGTCGGCGATATCCAGGAGAAGGCGGCCGTCGGCTCCGTCCTGGTGCTGCAGGGCGAGAAGGGCGAGATCGCCATCGAGCAGCTACCGGCCGGCAATAGTACCTGGGAAGAACGTCGCTATGGCCGTAATCTCTTGTTAATTTGGGTCAAGGAAAACGAGATCGCGCCGCCACCGCCATGACCGAACGCGATTTTGCCATCGCCGTCGTCCGCCGCCTGCGCGAAGCGGGGCACGAAGCCTTATGGGCCGGCGGTTGCGTGCGCGACGAACTCCTCGGCCGCGTGCCCCGTGATTACGACGTGGCCTCGTCGGCGCGGCCCGAGGAGGTCCGCAAACTCTTTCGCCGCACCGTCGCGGTCGGCATGGCCTTCGGCGTCGTCGAAGTGCTGGGGCCGAAGCCGCTCAAAGTGCAAGTCGCCACGTTTCGCAGCGACGGCGCTTACACGGATGGCCGCCATCCCGACGCCGTCGTCTTCTCGTCGGCGCGCGAGGATGCCCTGCGCCGCGACTTCACCATCAACGGCATGTTCTTCGATCCGCTCGAAGACCGACTCATCGACTACGTCGAAGGGCAGGAAGACCTCAAAGCCAAGGTGCTGCGGGCCATCGGCGACCCGGCGGCGCGTTTCGCCGAGGACAAGTTGCGCATGCTCCGCGCCGTGCGCCTGGCGACGCGCTTCGAACTGGAAATCGAGCCGGCCACCCTTGCCGCCATTCGGAAGATGGCCTCGCAAATTGGCGTCGTCAGCGCCGAGCGCATCGCCGACGAACTGCGCCAGTTGCTGGTCCATCCGCGCCGCGCCGCCGGCCTGACGCTGCTCGATCAGACCGATCTCGTCTGGCCATTGGTGCCCGAACTGCTGCCGATGCAAAACTTGCCGCAGGGACCGCCCAGCGCTCCGACGGGCGACCTGTGGCAACACGTCCTGCGCGTGCTCGATTTGCTCGGCCCGGAGGTATCGTTCCCCCTAGCCCTGGCGACGCTCCTCCATGACGTGGGCAAGCCGCGCAGCGTCGGCCGCACGCCGGATCGCTATACGTTTTATTCGCACGAACACATCGGCCGCCGCATGGCCGAGGAGATTTGCTTGCGGCTGAAACTGTCCAACGCCGAGCGCGAGCGCGTCGCCTGGCTGGTGGAGAAGCATCAATTCCTGGCAGACGCCCGGCAGATGCGCACCAGCAAGCTGAAGACCACCCTGGCCCATCCCGGCATCGGCGAGTTGCTGGCCCTGCACCGCGCCGACGCCCTTGCCAGCGACCGAGCCGCCGACCACGTGGACTACTGCGAATTCTTGCTGCGCGAGTGGACGGAAACCGACCTGAACCCGCCGCCGCTGCTGACGGGCCACGACTTGACGCGCCATGGCCTGGAGCCGGGGCCGCGCTTCAAGGAATTGCTCGACGCCGTGCGCGAAGCCCAGCTAGAAGGAACGATTACCACGCCGGGGCAGGCGCTGCAGATGGTCGATCGCCTCAGCGCAGAGAAGACGTAACCGGGCTGCCGCGAGAGCAAAGGCTCAATACTCGACGAACGGGCTTGCGACGGCGCCCCGATCCATTTCCGCCTGGCGGCGTTCGAGACGGCCGCTCGATAGCGCCACCTCCAGGCGGCGGTTCTCCAATTCGCGGCTTTCGCGCGTCAACTCGCGGCGCTGCCGTTCGAGGTCGCGGCGAATCTGCGCTTCCAGTTCCTCCGTCTCGACGACGCACTGGCGCAGTTCTTCCTCGGCGCGGTCGAGGGTTTTCTGCCGGCGGTCGAGGTCTTCGCCGCGACCGCGTTGCCGGGCTTCCTCGGCCTCCCAAAGCGTCTTGCGATTGTGGACCGCTTCCTCCAGCGCCTGGCACTCGCCGCGGGCGCGATGGGTCGCTTCCTGCCAGCGCTCGGCCTCGGCGCGAAGCTGCTCGACGCGCGCCTGCTCCGCGGCCAAGTTTTCGTGAACCGCGGCGCACGCCTGGCTACGCTCCTCCAGTGCTTCCAAGGCCTGCGATTGCCGCTCGCGTTCCGCCGCGATCAGGGCCTCGGCCTCCGCCACGGTCTCGGAGCGGCTCGTCAGCAGCTTGTGCTGGCGATTGACCTCTTGCTCTCGACCGACGAGCGCCGCCTCCACGCGCGAGCGCCAGGTGGAAAACTCCTCGCGCTGGCGGCGCAGGGCGCCGAAGTGTTCGGCCATGTACGCCTGCAAGCGCTCGCGTTCCTCCGCGATCCATTCCCCCTCGGCCCGCGCCGCGGACGCATCGACGGGCGTTGATGCGTTCTCGGAAAGCGTCAGGCCGGGTAACGGCACGGGCAACCGCGACGGCGCCGGTCTTTCGCAGGCGGCGAAGAAGGCGTCGAGCGGGTGTTCGGCGCAAGCGGGGAAGAGTTCGGCGGCGGCGGCGATTGTCGTGCCGCAACGCGGGCACTGGACCGCTTCCGCGGGCGCGTCGGCGGCGCGTTGACCTTGCAGCCCGCACGCGGGACATGTGATGACCGGCGACATGGCGGCACCTGGAATGGGGGCGGGATTCGTCCGCGAAGGGCTTCGCGCCTGGCCAGGCTGATAGGAAACGGTGCCGTGCCTGTCAAGAGCGGGCGGCGGGCGGAGATTGCCGGCGGTAGGCGTCGCGCGCCTGGGCGTACACTTCGCGCAGGGCGACGCCGTGCTGTCGAGCCAGGCGGGCGCAGTCCTCGTACTCCGGCGCGAAGGTGGGGGGATGCCCTTCGCGCCAGCCCAGTTTGCCTTGTACCGGCCCCCAGGGGGTCGTCACGGCGCAGGGACGGCGCCGGAGTTTGTGCCGCTGGACGCGCGAACGGCGGACGCCGAACGTCGTCGTCTCGCGGAAGAGAATGGCCTCCAGCAAGGAGACATCCAACGCGGCGGCTACCACGCTGAGCAGCACGCCGGGCCGATTCTTCTTCATCAAGAGGGGCGTGCAATACACGTCCAACGCGCCCGCCGCCAGGAGCGTCTCGGAACAGTAGCCGATGACCTCCGCTTCCAGGTCGTCGAGGTTGGTTTCCAGCAGCCAGACTTCGTCCGCTTCAAGACCGTTGGCCACGGCTATTGGAGCGCCGTTCGCCTCGCCGACGAAAAGCCGCAGGATGTTGGGCTGTTCGACGAACTCGCGGCGGCCGGCGCCGTGGCCGATGCGTTCGATCGTCATCGCTGGGGTTTCGACCCACTCGCTCACCACGGTCGTCAGAATGGCGGCCCCGGTCGGCGTCGTCAGTTCGGCCTTGATCGACGACAATGCCAGCGGCACTCCCTTGAGCAATTCCGCGGTGCCGGGCGCCGGGATCGGCATGAGGCCGTGCGCGCACTTGACCATGCCGCTGCCGGTCGGCACGGCGCGGCTGGTGAACTTCTCGACGTTCAGAAGATCGAGGCCAATGGCGGCGCCGGCGATGTCGGCAATGCTGTCGAGGGCGCCGACCTCGTGAAAGTGGACTTTATCCAACGGCATTCCATGAATGCTCGCCTCGGCTTCGGCGAGCCGGCGAAAGATGCGCAGGGCCAGGTTGCGCTGTCGATCCGTGAGATTGCCGCGCCCGAGGATCGCCTCGACCTCGGGCAAGAAACGGTGGGAGTCTTCGACGGGAGCCTCAACGCGGACGGAAGTGGCCCGGAAGCCTCCCTTGCGGCCATGTTCCACTTCGAAAGTGATGGGCAAGCCGAGCGAGGCGATGCCGTCGCGGATGGCGTTTTCGTCGATGCCGGCATCGATAAGGGCGCCGAGCGTCATGTCGCCGCTGATACCGCTGAAGCAGTCGAAATGGGCCACGCGCATGAAATGGTCCGCGACCGAAGGGGAGCGGGGATGTACGCGAAACTTAAACAATTCAACGATTGAGCGCGATGCGGCGGGTCAGCCATACTTCGCCGCACAAAAGCGCGATCACCGCCATCAGGAACCAGAGCCAGAGTTCTTGCCGGGCGTCGGTGCTGGCCAGCGCTAGGTTGAGCCGTTCGCGTTCCTCGGCGGGGAAGTAGTCGAGGGCCACTTTTTCCTTGACCTTGGCCAAATCCTCGGGCTTGGCCGGCGTCAGGATCGACTCGCGGGGGTCGGGCTGAACGACGTAGTAGATGGTCTTGCCGCCCGCCTCCAGGCGATAGACGCCGACCTCGCGCGTGTCGGCGTACTCGAAGGGCCAGCGATCGACGTTGAACGTCTTCGGCTCGCCCTGCGGCGGTAGCACGGTGACGGCGGCCGGCGGGATCGGCGTTTCCGGCTGGTAGCGCAGCGGTTGGCCGGCGCGGAGGTTGTGCCGGCTGGCGCTGGCGCCGGCGAGATAATAGACGACGCCGTGCAGCAGCGCCGGGAACGCTGGGCTGGCGGTCAGGTCGCGGCCAAACGATTCGTCGAGTGGCACCGGCATCATCAACACTCGGCCCGCGCCGAAGGGCCGCTCGATCATGAGCGGATCCTTGGTCGATAGCTGCCCCACGGTCAGCGATTGCGAACCGCGCGTCGGCGGCGTCAACTTCCACCAGCGCGGGAAGCGTACCTTCTCGAACTGCTCGGCGAGGCTGCGTTCGGTCTCGGGACGGAAGATTTCGAGCGCGGGATGGAAGAAGGTCTCGCACGCCGGTCCCGCGGCCGTGTTGGGCGAAGTTGGATCGCCTTCGATCTCGCCCAATGGGGCGGGTAGCCAGCCTTCGCCGGCGCGGTGCAGTTGATCGTTGTACGCCCGTGCATCGACGCGCTCACCGAGGGTGACGAGGACGCCGCCGCCGTCGTTGAGGAATTGGGTGACGGCTTCCTGCTGCGCGCGGCTGAGTCTCGGCACGTCGAAGAGGATGAGGACGCGCGCCTTGCTGCCCGGCTCTTTGCCCAGGTCGCGCGAAAGCCAGCTGGCGTCGAATTTGGACGCCGGCACCGTTTCGAGGAGAACGACCGGCGGTTCGCCCTTGAAAACCAGGGCCTTGCGCATGAAGCTCGGGCCGCGGTCGAGGGCGCGTTCGTCGGGCGGCGCGGTGGCTCGTTCCTGGCCATCGACGATGAGGACCGGCAGCGCGGAGACGACCTCGATGGCGTAATCCTGGCGATTGTCGGCGGGTAGATGATCCTTGACGACGTAGCCTGGCCCTCGCAAGTCCGGCGGCGGGTCCGGTTCCACGATGACGGAGACGAGATGCGAACCGGGCGTGTTGAACTTGTGCGTGAACGTCAGCGGCACAACGCCCTTGGCCAACTTGTCCTTGGCGGGGGCCGGCAGGTCGTGGTCGAATTTGCCGTCGATTTCGAGGCGAATCTTGTGCGGCGGGTGGTAGGCGTCCTGACCGCGAAGGAGGAAGCCGGTCTTGAAGGCGACGTTCCAATCGACGGCGGCGACGGCGCGGCTGGCCTGAATGGGAGCGAGCGACCAGTTGGGCGGATCTTCGGGCCGTTGGGCGTCGAGGTGGACGACGGCGAGGCGTGGCTGCGCGGTACTCTTGTCGCCGCGGATTTTGCTGGCCAGGCCGTCCCAGCCGAGCAGGGTGTCCTCGTCGGCCCAGCCGTATTTTTGGCCGTCGGTGAGCAGGATGATATCGCGGTGCGGCCGTTGGCTCTTGTCGCTGAGGAGGATCTTACGCGCCGCCTCGACGGCGGCCGGCCAGTTAGCGCCGCCGCTCGGCGCTCCCAGGCGTTCGATGGCGGTGCGGACGCGCTCCAGGTCGTGCGTCGGCTCGCCCAGCACGGGAATCACTTGCTGCTTGGCCTGCAAGATGGACACGCTATCGCCGGCGCTCAGGTCGTTGACGAACGATTGCGCCCATTCCTTGGCGGTGTCGTGCGCCGACTTGCCGGTGCCGGTGAAGCTCATGCTGGCGGAGCCGTCGAAGACGAGAACCACGTCGCGGTTGGGCCGGGCGCCGGCGGAGGGAAAGAGTTGGCTGGCCAGGTAGGGCGCCGCCATTGCCAGCACCATGATGGCGATCAGCCCCATGCGCAGGGCCATGAGCAGGAGTTCTTCGATCAGCAGTCGGCGGCGCGTCGTCTCGCTGATTTGCAGAAACTGCATGGCGCCCCACTCGACCACCTCGAAACGGCGGCGGTTGAGCAGGTGGATGATCGGCGGTATGGAAACGGCCGCCAAGCCGACAAGCATCAGCGGCGCGAGGAATCCAGCCATGACAGCGGTCTCACATATGGCGGGCGGGGTCGCGTAAGCGCCCCGAGCGCGTAGGCGCCCCGAGCGCGAAACGTAAACAAATCGACCTAACGGCGCGATTGCCGTTTGGTCAAATAAATACCGAGCGCCCGGTCCACGGGTTCGTCGGTGCGGATCATGTGATAATCGACCTGCATCTTGCCCGCCTGATCGCGCAGTTCCTTGCAGAAGCCCTGGAAGTTCTTCAGGTATTCCTTGCGCAGCTGCTGCGGATCGACCAATAGCTTTTGATCGCGGACCTCCAGGTTGCGGAACTGGGTCCACTTCTTGAAGGGGAAGTCGAGTTCCTCCGGCGCCAGGATGTGGAAGAGCAGCACTTCATGCTTGCGATGGCGGAAGTGGCGCATGGCGCGCACGAGCGGAGCGATCTGATCGAAGCAATCGGAGAGGATGACGACCAAGCCGCGGCGCGTCAGCTGCGTGGCCAACCCGTGCCAAATGGGCGCCATCGTGGTCTCGCCGCCGGGCGTCGTCTGCTCCAACGTGGTGATGATGCGCAGCAAGTGCTTCGAGCTGGCCTTGGGCGGAATCAGCGTCCGCACCTTGGTATCGTGCGTCACCAGGCCGACGGCGTCGAGTTGATGCAACATCAGATAAGCAAGCGAAGCGGCGATGTATTGCGCGTACTGAAACTTGCTGGCGTGCGCTCCCTGATACGCCATACTGCCGCTGGCATCGACCAATAGATGCGCCTTGAGGTTGGTCTCTTCCTCGTATTCCTTGATGTAGTAGCGGTCGGTCTTGCCGTAGGCACGCCAGTCGATGTGGCGAATCTCATCGCCGGGATAATACTGGCGATGCTCGGCGAACTCGACGCTGAATCCCTTGTACGGGCTTTTGTGGACGCCCGTCAGGAAACCTTCGACGACGTTGCGCGCCACCATCGATAGGCGGCCGTACTTCGAAAGAGAAGTCGGGTCAAACTTTATCGTATGTGGCATAGGCTCGTTTCGGATTTCAGATTCGGCATCTCGTTCCCAAGCTCCGGCTTCGTCGCGCGTTAGCCAACGTGCCGCACATCTTCGAGCGCGCCTCGAAGCCGGAGCTTCGAGGCTTGCGTTCCCAAACCGGAGCTTGGGAACGAGATTTAGTTGTTCGTTGAAATGGTAGCGGTGCGTTAACCACTAGTGCAGTGTCAAGGCTTGACTTTAGGGTCGCGGGTCTGAATTCTGGCGAATGCAGCTACGGGGGTC
>JBBSES010000204.1:0-7820 GCA_038239465.1 Gemmatales bacterium | reverse complement strand
GCAAGCAAACGAAGCGCGCGAATTGGTCCGTGGGCGTGCGCCTGACTACTGCAGCGTCAAAGCCTCGATTTAGGGTAGAGGCGTCCCGCACCTCGTCTGAATTCTGGCGAATTCAGCTACCCGGACGACGACCCCCGTAGCTGAATTCGCCAGAATTCAGACCCGCGACCCTAAAGTCAAGCCTTGACGCTGCACTAGCGTTTATTTTGACGGACAAGCCAATATACCCGCGCTGTCCGGCAATCTGGACGGGGGAGCAGTCGAGCAGCGAGTCACCAGCTTGTTCCTCGGCGCTGGTCCCGTAGCGGGCATGGATCTGTCGCGGCGACTTCCCTACGAAGGCTTTGCTCTCACGGTAGGCGGGGGCTTTTCCTATCTTTGGGGACACATCGGCCAGCACTTTTCGGAGCAAGTCACAGTGCCGGGCTATCCTTCGTTATCGACGGGCTGCATAAACGACGACCGCAATACGCAGGCAATACTTATGTTGGAAGCCCGTGCCGGCCTGTCTTGGTCGCCCAAAGATCACGAACAGACGCGCGTCTTCCTGGGATACCAGTTCGAGTATTGGCCCCAAATTGGCCGAGACGACAATACGGGGTCGCGGGGCGATCTCTATCAGCACGGGTTGTTTCTGCGCGGGGAATACGACTTTTGAGGGCAACTCATCGCGGCGAGCATTCGGACCTACGCGAATGGCGGAGTCGATTTAGAACTGAAAGTAAATAAACGCCTTCGACACCCCCGGTCCAAAGGCGATCATCAGCACCACTGAGGCGACATACGTGGCGGCGCGCAGCACGGGCGGCAGTTCGAGAATGCCGCAGCGCACGTCGCGCAGCCCGCTGAACAAATGCCCGAGCACCACCAAGCCGATGAGCAACGGCACGCGCGTCGGCACCCAGCGCAAGGCGTCCACGGTGCCGAAGCCGGCGAGCGATTGCTGCACCAGCCAGCAGCCGTCCCAGGTTTGCGAGCGCACCAGCACCAGGCCCGAGGCGACCAGGAAGAAGGTGCCCAGCACGGCCAGGAAGCGAAACGTCAACGCGCCGCGCATCTGATCCGCCCACGGCCGCCCCGTTAGCGCGTGGTCGTACAGCCGATGCCCGGCGAGCAAGACGCCGTTGTAGAAGCCCCAGAGAACGTAGTTCCAGCTGGCGCCGTGCCAGAGGCCGCACAGCGTCATCGTGGCGATCAGGTTGACGTAGGTCCGCACTGACCCGCGACGACTGCCGCCCAGCGAGATATAGAGATAGTCGCGCATCCAGGTCGAGAGGCTAATGTGCCAGCGGCGCCAGAACTCGGCGATGCTGCCGGCGAGATACGGGAAGCGGAAGTTTTCGGGCAGCTCGAAGCCGAACCACTTGGCGACGCCGATGGCGATATCGCTGTAGCCGCTGAAATCGCAATATATCTGGGCGGCGTAGGCGAACACGGCCCAGCGGTGCGTGACGGCGTCGTAGGCACCGGGATGGGCGAACACCGGATCGACGAACTGCGCCAGCCAGTCGGCGATGAAGACCTTCTTCGTCATGCCGACGACGATCCAGTGCAGTCCCTCAACCACTTGCGTGGCCGTCACCGGCGGCGGCGTTTCCATCTGCGGCAGGAATTCGACGGCGCGGACGATTGGCCCAGCCACCAGCTGCGGGAAGAAGGCGACGAACAGCGCGAAGTCGCCGAAGCTCCTCACCGCCTTGATTTTTCCGCGATACACGTCGAGCGTGTAGCTGATGCCCTGGAACGTGTGGAAGCTGATGCCCAGGGGAAGCACGACCTTGACGGTCCATTCGCCGACCGGCCAGCCAATCGCCTCGGCGGCGGCCAGGCCATTGCCGACGATGAATTCGGTGTACTTGAAGGCCGCGAGAAAGCCGAGGTTGCTGATGACGCTGAGGGCGAGCCAGCGCTTCTTGGCGCGCGGCGTCGGCGCCGCCTCAATGAGCAAGCCCGAGGCGTAATCGATGACGCTGGTAAAGAGGATGACCCAGATGAACCAGGGGTTCCACGACATGTAGAACAGCCAGCTGGCGGCGAGGAGGAAGCGGAACTTGGCTTCGCGGCCGCGCAGCAGGTGATAGACCACCAGCACGATGGGCAGAAAGATAAAGAAGCCGCGACTGGCGAAGTTCATGGCGTCCGTTCCCCTTCCTCGGCGATGCGGTCGCGCACCCACGCACTGAGTCGCGCCGCCCCGGCCGCGTTCAGATGCACCAGGTCGGCGAAGTCGGCGTCCGTCAGACCTAAACCTGCTCGCGTCGGCCGCAACACGCGCAGCCCGCGGCGGCTTTCCACTTCCGCCAGGCAGGCGCGAAAGTCGGCGAACGCACGCGGGACCATCTTTTCTTCCAGGTCGGCGCTGACCGGCATATCGACCAGCACCAGTTGAACCCGGCTTCGTTCCGCCCAGTCGAGGATGCGGTACAGATAGCTCAAGTAATTGGCGATGTGGTAATTCTCGAAGTACGAGAGATGCGTCTGAACGCAGCCACATTGCTTGAGCGTATCGAGGCAGGTCAACGGCCCCGGCGGCGGCGACACGAAGCCGTGGCCATCGCGCCACGCCTCCGCGCGGGCCAGGCCGTCACGCGCCTCGGCCACGGTCTCGGGAAAGGCGTCGGGCCACCAGCCTGCTACGCGGTCGGCGGCCCAGCGGCGAATGCCGTGCCGATAGCGAAACAGCTGCCAGGCTCGTTCCAGACGGCCTTCGGTGAATTTGCGCAAGCCCCACACAGCCGCCTCCGGGCGCTGCCGGCCCCAGACGACCACATCGGCGGCGTCCATCAGATATTCCGGCCCGCACGGCTCGACGCGGTCTTCCTTGAAATCGCTGGCACAGATGCCATACACGACCAGACGCGGCGGACGCTGGAGGGCATGGCGCGCCGCGTGATAGACCTCGGCCGTTGTGGCTAGCGGCAGGGCCAGGTTGTAGCCCCGTCCGGTTTCAGCCAACACCTGGGGATCCAACCCATAGAGCGCCGGCGAACCGCCGATGACGACGACGTCCCAGCGCCCCCGCCGGCAAGCGTCGAAGCGGTAGGCGTAAGGATGCGGCGCGTAAGCGCTCCAGGTATCTCGAAAAGCCGCTATCCCCAGGTCGAGTAGCGCCAGTCCCAAGAGGAAGCAGGCGACGACGCGGCCCCATCGGGGCCTATTTCTCGACGATGGGTTCACGGCGCCGTTCCTCGGGAAAGCGCCGCTTCCTTGTCCCGGTCTCCCGCCGCGGCCAGCGCCGCTCGCAGCCAGTCGCCCAGCCGGCGCGTGCCGGAATCATTCAGGTGAATGAGGTCGGAGAAATGCCGGTCGTCCAAACCGAGGTCGCGCCGCCCCGCGCGCAGCAGCAGGAGGCGGCGTCGCCGGGCCACGTCGGTCAGCGCGGTTCGATAGCGCGCGAACGCTTCGGGGTGCATGCGTTCCTCAATGTCGGCCGGCACCGGCATGTCGAGCAGCACCACCTCGACGCCGTTCGTCTCGGCCCAATCGAGCAGGCGGTTCAGGTAAAGCAGGTGGCCGCCGAGTCGGTAGTTCTCCAGGAACGGGAACCGCGACGGCACGTCGTTCATGACCTTCTTGAAATCGAGATGGGCAAAGCGAATCTTCGTCTGCGGAGCGAAGCCGTCGCCGCGGCGCAGTTCGGCGCTGCAGCGCAGGTTGTGCTGGGCTTCGGCGCGTGCTTCGGGAAAGGCGTCGGGTAAAATCGCCTCGGCCTGGTCGGCGGCCCAGAGACGGAGGGCATTGCGGTGGCGATACAGCTGCCAGGCGTCGCCGACTCGGTCCTCGAAGTAGTGGCGCAACACCCACTCGGCCGACTGGGGGCGGCAATAGACCCACTCGGCCACGTCGCCGGGCGTCATCAGGCTGCGCGTGCCGTGCGCCTCGTTGCGGCTATCGTTCAAGTCGCTGGCGGTGATGCCGTAGACGAGCAAGCGCGGCGGCGGCGTCAGCCCGTGCTTGACGCCGTGCCAGACCTCGGTCGTGGTAGCGCCGGGCAGTCCCAGATTGTAAATGTCGTCCAGCGGTTGGCCGCGCCACGACATGCCAGTGAGCGACCGCGGGTCGATCCCTTCCGAGACCGTCGAACCGCCGACCAGCACGAGGTCGCGCGGCCGTTGCCGGACGCCGTGCAAGCGCTCGCGGTAGTCGTCGGGATCGTAGGCGTGCCAGACGTCGCGCGCCGCCAGGAGGAGCAGATCGATGCCAACGAGGCCGAAGAGGAAGAAGAGGAAAACGCGGTAACGGCGGAGGACCGCGAAGGCACGACGCGCCGCCGGGGTTCGACGCCGCGCGGCTTCGTGGATGAGATGATAACGTCCCCGCGCGCCGCGCGGCGGAACGATGATATCGGCGGCCATCCCGCGCCCTCCGTGGCGGATGGAACCGTTCTTATGCGAAAGAGGCGAGCGGCGTCCCGTGGCTCAGGCGAGACGCGCCGGGAGAAGGTAATCGAACCGGGCAGCGGCGCCCAGAGCAAGCGGGGGCTGCTCGGGGCGAGAGGGGAAGTCGTCCACGCCCCGACGCTCGGCATAGTGAATCTGATTTTGTCGGAAGGCTTCCTGCTGCTGCTGTTTGATGAAATACCAGTAGGCGAAGTACGCCAAAGCCCCGACCGCCACCACGGCCACCACGAGCAACAGTTTCGATTTTTGCTTCTTCTTTTCCGCGTCTTCCTGCTCCTGGATGGCGGCGCAGCGCGGACAGAGGCTCACTTCGCGGTAGAAGTTGCCGCCGTCGGCGTACTTGCCCGTTTTCATCATTTTGTAAACGGAGGTCTTCTTGGGCACGTCGCGGCCACATCGAGTACACACCGGCACGGCAAGGTCTCCTCGTTGCGAAACGGGTCAAAGACGGCCGGCGCCGCGCGGTGGGGATCGCGATCGTCGCCATTAAATAATGAATCGGATGGCGCGGCAAATTGCAACCACATTACGCCGCCGTCAACGCACGCGATAGATCGTCACGGCGATGCGCGGCCCTTCGTGGTGTTCCAGCGGCGTGTTTCCGCCGTAATAGCCGGGCACCGTCCGCAGCGGCAGCCAGTCGAACCGGCGCAGCGTCGTCACCGCGTCGATGCGGCCTTCTCCATCATACCACGGTTGCTGCGTCACGCGCGTGTCGGGACGAATCAGCCACTCGCCGGGGCGCGGCCGCGCGTCGAGAGGCAGCACGGGTAGCAAACCGATGCGCTCGGCGTAGAACTGAAATCCCCAATGGCCCGCGTACCAGATGCGGGCGTCGGCTTCCTGGCGACGAATCCAGCGCGCCGCCCCCGCGACGGCGTCTTTCTCGGCGCGGGCATCATAAAAATCGACGGTGAACCAGGCGAGTCCTAGCGCCGCGCCGGCCGTTGCCACGCCGCGTACGTTCCAAGAAAAGTCGGGCAGCCGACGTGATCGCACCGCCAAGCGGCCGACCACGACCGTGGCCGCGACGACGATGCCCAGCACGCGCCGTGTCGCCGGAAAAGGAGTCAGCGCGAAGTAGGCCGCGAGTTCCAGCAGCAGCCAAACGACCGGAAACAGGTCGGCTCGACACCAGTGGTTGCCGCGCCGCGACAGCCTTAACAGCTGCCACGCCGAAGCTGCGACGACGCCGATCACGAGCAATCCCGCGGGGCCGACGGCGAGGTTATTCAGCGTCAACCGGCCCTTGTGCGTCTCGGCATCACGGAAGAAACTGGCGTCCGCCGTCGGCACGATCGCCAACAACCCAAGGAGCGCGGCCAGTCCCAAGCCCGTACTTACCAGCACCCAGCGCCGGGCGCCCAGCGCCGCCAGGCCGAGCAAGCCGACGGCCGATGCCGTGGCACCGAGGATGCCGACCAGCGGCATGACGAGATTGAACGGCCGCTCCAGCGAATCCGGCCCGCGTTGCAGGTGTAGCAGGAAATGCGACATTCCATACCGGCTGGCGATCATTGCCTCGCAGCCGACGAAAAACAGCACGGCCACGCCCGCCGCTCCGATGCCGAAACGAAGCCGGCGATAGAGCAGGGCATAGAGCAAAAGCGCCGCCGGAACCAGCAGAGCGCTGTACTTGGTTTCCATCGCCAGACCGGCGAGCAGTCCGGCCAGGAGCGCCCGACTCCACGAACGCCGGGCGGCGGCGCGGCTAAACACCGCGAGTGCCCCCAACCCCAGGGCCAGCGCCGGCACGTCGAGCATGAGGTTGAAACTGGGCAACAGCGTCGGCGACAGCACCGTCATCCACAGGAGCGGCATTTCCAGCCCGCGCGCGTAAAGGCGAAGCAAGCGATGCAGCGCGAAGACCAGCAGGAGGCCAAACGGCAGCAGCCACAGCTTCCACAGGAACGGCCGCTCACCGAACAGCGCCACGCCGGCCGCCCACCAATAGGGAAGCACCGGCGGCGCCAGGACTTCATGGGCCGGCTTGGGAAGGTCGTACCAGTGGATTTCGAACCCATAGGGATCGAGCGGATGCCGGGCAATCTGGTGGGCGTAGCAACAATAGGCAGTGTCGTCGATATGCAGCGGCTTGAACGCATTGAGCAACGTGAACGCGCAGGCGAGCGCAACCAGAGAAAGCAAACGCCGGAAACGCATGGGCAGGCAACCGGAAGGTAGGAGATAAAGCGGCGGCAGTGGGGAAGACGGCTATAACGGAAATCGGAGATGCGCGGGCAGGGACTTGACGGGAAATGACGAAATTGCCGCGAACGCGCGGCGCAAGCAGGTGCCGACACTTGCTCGCGCCGCATGTTTGTTTACGTTTCGCATACTCCTACCACCGAAAACCAGCACGCACCTCGGGATTGACGATCGTCTCGGTCGGCCATTCGCCCTTCTTGAGGGCCGCGATGGTCTCGGCCGCGGAAAGGGCCATGTCGTCGCGCGATTGCGTATCGACCCCAGCGGCGTGCGGCGTCGGCAGCACGTTATCCAGCTCGAACAGCGGGTTCTTGCCGGGAGGTTCTTGCTCGAAAACGTCGAGGCCGGCGCCGGCGATCCCCTTGGCGCGCAGCGTCCGATACAGGTCGGCTTCGTCCACGAGGGCGCCGCGCGAGGTGTTGATGAGAAAGGCGCCGGGCTTCATGAGGCCGAGCGTTTGCTCGTTAATCATGTGATACGACTCGGGCGTCGCCGGCACGTGCAGCGTCACCCAGTCGGACGCCGAGAGCAGCTGGTCGAGCGGCGCCAGCTGGATGCCGTACTTTTCGACGAAGGCCTGATCGGGGTAAGGTTCGTAAGCGAGCAGCCCCATGCCGAAAGCGGCGCCGCGCAGGGCGACCACTTTGCCGATGCGCCCCAGGCCGACGATGCCCAGCGTGCGGCCGCGGATGGGCAGGTTCGACTGGCGCGGCCACGTTCCGGCGCGCGTGGCCAGCGACTGCGATACGAGACCCTTGGCGAGACCCAGGATCAAGGCGAACGTATGCTCGGCGACGGCGTCCTGGTTGCGCGGCGCGATGGCCACGGCGGCGCCGTGTTCCGTAGCCGCCTTCACGTCCACCGCGTCGTAGCCGACCCCGGCGCGGGCGATCACTTTCAATTGCGGGTTCGCCTGCAGGACGCGCCGCGTATATGGCTCGGAGCCGGCCAGACTCGCCTCGATGCCCGCCAACTGCTCGATCAGTTCCGTCTCCGTCAGTTGCAGCGGCTTCGATGGGAAGACCAACTCGAAGCCGGCGCCGCGCAGCAGTTCGAGGAAGGGGCCGCCGCAAGTGGCCAGGGTCATCGGCGCGATCAACACTTTCGCCATGAGAAGTTGCATCCTTCGGTGCGTCGTGACAGGGATGGTTAAGCGAATACGATAGCACAGGCTTGCGCGATTGGCGAGCGGGGGGGGGGAGCCCCCCCGGG
>JBBSES010000203.1:0-7823 GCA_038239465.1 Gemmatales bacterium | reverse complement strand
TCACGGCTTCACCAGCCGGCAGGCGAAACACTTGTACGCCTGCTGGCCGGAGAGGTTGTCGAAAGAGCGGTCGTCGGTGAGCAAATTGACCGACTCGTAAGTGGGCAAACCTAGCTCGTCGCCCACTTTTTGGGCGGGGCCAAAGCTGGTGGGGACGAAGATGGTGTCCTCGCGGATGCCGGGCCAGAACAAGGCGGTGCCGCGAATGCGGCCGCGCGGACTTTCGACGATTACCGCGTCGCCGTCGCGGATGCCGGCCTTGGCGGCGGCGCGCGGATGTATCTGCACGAAGCGGATGCCGTTCTTCTGCTTGCCGGTATAGGTCCATTGCGTCACGCCGGCAAAGTGGACGATGCTGGCCCGGCCCGTCGTGCCCATGAGCGGATAGGTGTCGTGGATAGTGCCCGTCGAGAGGCCGCCGAGTTTCACGTTCAGCGTCAACGCCTGCGGGTTGACGGGATTGGCCACCCGTTCGCCCGTATAGGCGATGGTCGGGTTCTTGCCCGTGACTTCGGGATGGGTGTAAAAGATCGGCAAGGCGCTATGGCCCGCCGTGGCCAGCTTCTTGTCCAGGTCGGCGGTGAAGATTTCGACCTTGCCGCTGGGCGTCAGGAAGCGTTTGCCTTTGTTCGCTGGGTCGAGCGCTTCCGCGGCCTGATACCAGGACGGATGATCGAGGTAGAGCGTGCTGACGCCGGGATGCTCGGCGGTCGGGCAGGGCCAGCGCAACGGTTCGGCGCGTTTCTCCAGGCGTGCCTGCGTCATGCCGCCCATGCCGGGGGTGTGGGCGACGAACTCGGCCCATAGCTTGCCGTAGTCCTTCCACTCGGCGCGGAGGTTGTCGGCCCAGTAGCCAACCGGTCGTTTGTTGTCGAGCTTGCCCATCGCCGCCGCCAGGTCGAGCCAGATTTCAATATCGGTCCGCGCTTCGCCGACGCGCGGCACGGCGGCCTTTTGCCAGCGAATGGCCCGGTCGTCGCGGCGCATGTAGACGCCATCGATCTCCAATCCCGTGGCCACGGGCAGGACGATATCGGCGTAGTAGGCCGCTTCCTCCATGAAGAGGCCGGTGTAAACGTAGAAGTCGAGCTTGCGAAAGGCGTCCTGCACCTTGGCGGTGTTGGCGCAACCCAGCAGCGGATTGCCGGCCGTCATCAGCGCCTTGAGCGCATACGGCTTGCCCGTGAGGATGGCCTCGGCGAAAGCGTCGGGGCCGACCGGCAGCGCGACGTCCTTTTTCGGCGTCTGTCCTTTGAGCGGCGGCAGGTTCAAGCCGCCGGGCCAGGTGTTGTGCATGAAGTTGCAGCCGCCGCCGGCCACGCCGACGTTTCCGGTGATCGCGGCCAGGAACGCCAGCACGCGATAGGTGTCGAAGGCGTTGATTTGATGCGAAATGCCGGCGTTGCAGAAGATCGCCGCCGGTTTGGCGGTGGCGTACTCCTCGGCGATTTGCCTGATCTTGGCGGCCGGCACGCCCGTGACCTGCTCCGCCCATGCGGGCGTGGTGCCGCCATCTTTAAGATATCGCTTCAATTCCTCGAAGCCGAGGATCCAGCGCTCGACGAACGCCTTGTCGTGCAAGTCCTTGGCGATGACGTGTTGGAGCATCGCCAAGACAAGGGCCATATCGGTATGCGGCTTGGGGGCGAGCCATTCGTCGGCTTCGGCGCCGGTCGGCGTCTTGCGCGGATCGACGACGATCAACTTCGCCTTCGTCTTGGCCCGTTCGCGCAGCAGGTAGGCGAAGGTGACGGGATGGGTTTCCGCCTGGTTGGTGCCGAGGAAGAGGAGCATTTTGGCGGCGCCCAGGTCGGGTTTGCCGGTGGCGCCGTCAATGCCGTAGCCGTTGGTGAAATTGCCGAGGCCGAACGTCCCGGCCAGGGCGTTGCCGCCGGCGTCGTTGCAGACGGGGCCGACGTCGGTATCGTTGGGACTGCCCAGCAGCGTGAAGAAGCGGCCGACCAAACTGCCGACGCCGCGCGGCAAACGGCCCGAGGTCTTGTTGGCGATGGCCCGCGCGTCGCCGGCGTCGCGCAGGGTCAGGAATTTGCGGGCGATGGTTTGCAGCGCTTCGTCCCAGGAGATGGCCTCGAAGCGGCTCTCGGGATCGCCCTTGGCGCCGCCGACGCGCTTCAAGGGCCGCTTGAGCCGATGGCGATTGTAGACGAGTTGCGTCATCAACTCGGCCTTGACGCAGAGAGCGCCGGCCTGCACGGGATCGTCGGTTTCGCCGCGAATGTCGATGACGCGGCCTGCCTTCATGTGGACTTTCAGCCGGCACAGTGAATTGCAAAACTGGCAAGCGCTGGCGATGACCTGATCGGCCTGCAGCGCCGCCGACTGCTCGACGAAATCGGCCTCGATCCGCGGCCGCGCGTCGTCGGCGGCGCGAGCCAGGGCGTTCAGGCCCGGAGAAGTACCGGCCGTCAGCGTCCCCAGCGCGGTGACTCGGAGCAATTCGCGCCGCGTTACCGGCATGTCGTTCATGGAATGCAGTCCTTTCGCGCGGCGAGGCAGTGTCGCTGGTGGTGAACGATAATCTAAAGGCTGTCAGAGCGAGGTGCAAGGAGGGGACACATGGAGGGACGTTTCCATAGACCGCACAGTCGGCGCGTGGCAGTTGCTACTCGGCCTGACTTAATACGGACGCCGGAGGCGCCGCTTCCTCCCGAGTCTCCGCCAACGCCTTCTCCAGATCTTCGACGACCGCGGTCAAACCGGCATCGGCGGTCGGGTCTTCGGCAACACGGGCGCGCAGGGCATCGAGGACGGGCACGCCGCGTCGGCCCAACGGTCGCAGAATTTCCAGTCCCACCTGCCGCAAGCGCACCGACGGCTCGGCGAGGACGCTGGCCATCACCTCGGCGGCGTCGCCCGGCGCGTCGGATACGAGCAAGTAGGCCGCCGCGATCAAGCGCACGCGCGAATTCTGGTCGGCCAGCAAATGCGCGAACACCTCGGCGACGGCGCTCGCCGGCGCCTGGCGGAGAGACAACGCCGCATTGGTGCGCAACGCGGGGTTAGCGTCGGCGGCGCAGGCGATGAGCGGTTCGATCGCTTCCGGGGGCAATGTCTCCATCGCGGCCAGCACGCGGGCGGCGTTGGCGCGGACCAACACTTCTGGATCGCAGAGGGCTTCGACGAGAGCGGGCACCATCTCGGCCGAGATGTCGGGCATCTTGATGAGGCCGGCGGCGGCGAGGCGGCGGATTTGCGGTTGGGCGCTGCGCAGTCCGGCGAGGAAGGCTTCGGTCGCCTCGGGCGGTTGAATGAGGGCGATGGCCCGCAGGGCGGCTTCGCGCACCTCGACGTCGGCCGTCTGCGTGGCCTTCAACAACCATGGCCCCGCCGGCGCCGCGGCCGCGCCGAGTTTGCCCAGGGCCAATGCCGATTCCGCCTGCACCAGTACGTTGGCGTCTTCCAGCAAAGAGCAAAGGCAGTCGAGGTTGTCGGCGCTGGCCGTCCGCGAGGCCAGGGCGCGGGCGACCTCGACGCGGACGGCGTCGCTGGGGTCGGCGCGCAGCGAATGCAACGGCGTCTCGGCGGCCAGGTCTGGTTGACGACCGATAGCGGCAACCGTGGCGCCACGCACCTCCGGGTCGGCGTCTTGCAGCGCGGCGACCAGGGAAGCGCGGATTTCCAAGGGAAGCGCGCCGATTTGACCGAGCGCCGCGATCGCCTGGCAGCGGACGACGTTCTCGCCATCCTGGGCGGCACGGCTCAGGGCGGGCAGCGCGGGTCGCGCCGCGTCGCCCATTTTTCCCAGCGCCTCGGCAGCGTTGGCGCGGACCTGCGGCGTCATGTGCCGCAACGAGAGGATCAAGCAGGGAATGGCGTCGGCGGCGGCGTCGCCCATCTCGCCGAGCGCTTCGGCGGCCAGGGCGCTGACCCAATTATCTTGATCGCGCAAGGCACGCACCAGCTGGGGGACTGCCTCCGCTCCCGCTTCGCCGATCCGTCCCAACGCCTGCGCCGCCTTGGCGCGGACGCGGTCGTTGCTGTCTTCCAGGGCGTCGGCCAGGGCGGAGGTTACCTCGGCGGCCGCCGGGCCGATGCTGCCCAGGACTTCGGCCGTCCGGGCCCGTTCGAGGGTATCGTGGCTGGACAGCCCATTGGTCAGCGATTGCACGGCCATTTCGGGCAACTCGCCCATCTGTCCGAGAGCTTCGGCGACTGCTTGGCGTAGTGCTTCGTCGTGTTCTTTCAACAGGGGCATCAGGGCGGGGATGGCGTCGGCGGCTTCGCTTTTGAGGGCGCCCAAAGCGCGAGCGGCGGCGGTGCGCGTGGGCAGGCCGGGGGCTTGCAGCAGTTCGATCAAGGCCGTCACCGTCTGGCGCGGCGGGCCGTTCACGCGGGCCAGCGCCTCGGCGGCATGGCAGCAGACGCTTTCGTCCGCGTCGTGCAGGGCGGCGATCAGATCCTCGGCCGCTGGTGCGGCGGCCGGGCCGATCTGCCCCAGCGCGAGGGCCGCCTGCCGGCGCACGGCCGTCGCCGGGTCGGTCAGTGTCGAACGCAACGTACCCACGGCCAGGAAGACGCGGTCCAGTGGGGTGTCGGGCGACGCGGCCGTCGGACGGTGAAGACGGCGGCGCAGCCAGTGACGCGACGAGCCGACCATTTGATGGAGGGGACGCCGTTGCCGCGTCGTCTGGCCTTCCGGTCCCAGGATAAGGCCGAGGCTTTCGACCACGCATTGCCGTACCCACTCGTTGTCGTCGGTGGCCAGGTGAATCAAGGGAGGAACGTATTCCAGCGCGTGCAACCGGCCCAACGCGGCGGCGGCGACGGCGCGGACGTTCTCATGCGGATCGCGCAAATGATGGGCGAGTATTGGCAAGATACCCGGCCCCACGTCGGCGATGACGCGCGGCAAATAGAGCCGCTGTTCCGGCGTCATGACTTCGATCGAACGCAACGACGTCAGCAAGGGCCGCACGGCGCCCGGCCCATGCTGCGACAGCGAGCCGCGCGCCCGTTCGTGGATCGGCGGATGCGGACTCCAGAAATCGGTGATGGTTTCCGTCAACAGCTTGCCGCGACGCAGCGACGCGAAAATCTGTTGCAGCAGTACGACCGTCAAGAAGCCGCGGAACAGCGCCAACAGGGTAGCGGCGGGCCACTGCGCCTGCCGGACATACGAGACGTGAACGTAGTTATATGCTTCGGCAATGCCAAGCAGGTCGGCCACGCGAAAGAGGTTCAGCAGCGTATAGGACAGGAAGTCGGCATAACCGGGGACGGCCATGCGGTCGCCGACCTTGTACCACGCCTGGCCGACGGTTTCATACAGCCCCTGATTCAGTAGCGCGAAGCCGAGGACTGTCGAAAGCGTGGCGACGCCGAGCAGCGGCACGCCCACCTGCCGGCCGTATTCCACGAGATGCGTGGCGAGTTGTTGTCCCTTGAGCGGGTTGTGCAAGGCCATGTAGCCCCGAGCCACCTCGTAGCGTTCCATGTCGATGCGGATGTACGCCAGGCTAGTGGCCACGCCGAGGAGGAGCATGACGGCGCCGCAGAAAACGGCCATCCACGAGAAGAACCAGTCGCCGCCACAGCCCAGGCCGAGGAGTGCGAAAACCGTGATCAACAGCGCGGGCCATGCGGCCCATGAGAAGAGCATTTCCCAAAGATGGAAGCCACTGAGGCTAATCGCCCGCGACACGACGTGGACGAGACGAAGCACGCGATTCACGACGCCCAGCCAGGCGACGAGCGCGGCCAATAGCCCCAGCGTCACGAAGGCCAAAAGCAGTACATAAGATGGCCCAATCGCGTCGAGGTCGAGCCAGTATATCGGTGATTCCATGACAAAAAGTGCGATAAGAGGGATGGAGCGGCGCCCATTGGTTGCACCCGCCGATAAGCTCAGCAAATACGTTGCCGAATGAAACGAGGGAAACATCCTCCTTCCGGCTCCCCTCCCTTTTGAGGGGAGGGGAGCAAGCCGCCATTTCGGCACGAGAACTGCTTTCATCCCACCAACAGTCGAGACGACGGCCATCGCGGCCGTTCCACCTTACCTTACCTGGCGATCATGAACGCATTAACCATCGACGCTTCTCGGCGGGACGAAACTCTACCCGTCGCTACCTTCAAAACCTCGCTGCGGAGTTGGCAAGCGCAGTGGAAGGCACAAAACAACAGCGAGATGACGACGCCGCGACCGCCGCGCCGTCGGCTGCAAGTGAGCCGCTGCGCTCGGGTCTAAACAGGGAGGCCGCGCGGGTCGATGACCGGCGCGGCCTCCCTTAACCATAGATACGTGGGCTTCGCTTACTTCGCCTGCTTGATCGGCGTCGAAGCGACCCGTTCCAGCGGCGTGATGTTGGTTGCCTTGTAGAAGCAACTATTCACCGTTCGGCTGCCCTGAACGTTGGGAATGACCTGGCCATTCACGGATACCAGGTCGCCATCCTTCGCGTTGCCCATCTCCAGGCCCGGGGCCAACACGGCGCAACCGCCGAACTGCTCCGGCTCGTTCGGGCTGGTGAAGCGCACGGCCCAAAGATTGTCGGACGCAAGGAAGAACAACTGGCCCGTCACCCAGCTGTAATCCTCGGCGTGGCCTACCTTGTTCTGGAATTCCCGACGCACGTCCACGGGCGCGGCCTGGCCATTCATCGTCATCATTTGCTGCGCGCCCACCTGCACGATGCCGTTCGAGGCCGGCATCGGCACGCTGGTGGCGATGACCTGCCCCTGCATCGGCACCATCTGGCCCGGCGCCTGCTGCACGACCATCGGCCGGTTCGTGGAAAACGTCGTCGCGCGCGGCGGCGAGTCGCGGTAGAAAAGGTCTTTCAAGCCGGACAGCAGGCCGCGCTTCGGTTCCGTCTCGACCGTCGTCGGCATCATCTGCGGGTCGGCCTCGGTATAGACCACTTGCTGCATGGGCGCCTGGGTGTAAATAACCTGCTGCCCGGCGGCCGTCTGCACGACCATCGGCCGGCCTTGGACGACCGGGACATCGGTCGCCGCACCCACCGCGCAAGCCGACGTCAACAGCCAAATGGAGACGCTCACATCTACCTCCCATCCGCATGAGGAAAAGCGACCGGCGCGGGGCCGGATCGAAACCACGGGAACCGCGCTGGCCACTTCCTTGACCGCGCTTTCCTGGACTACGGATAATTATCGGCTTGACGGCGATGCGTGCTTTAACGGCTTTGCCCGTCGTGCGGCAAGTGTCCGCGGCGCCGCATATTCCGCGAAGTTCCACGATGCCATTTCTGGCCAGGTTGAATTTATTGGCCCGGCGCGAAGCCTCACGCGGAAAGTGGGCGGAGACTTTGACAGAGGCGCCGCGCTGGCCTACATTTCAGCAACCTACCGCCTACCTGCCCGCGTGCCAAACCACGAACGGACTCCCTCCATGACTCCCGTTCCCGCCGCTATTCCCGTCCCGATGGCTACCTTCATCGAGCCAGCTCCGATGGCGCTACCGATGGAAGACGACATGCCGGTGCCGCAGGGTTTGACGGCGGCACAGACTTTGAGGCACTTGGAAAGCCTGTTGTCGTCGCTAATGGACACGATGGCCTTCGACGGCTGGACCATCAACCCGGCGTATCATCCGCGCGTGTCGGCGTTCATCCAACAGCATTCCAATAATTCGATGTTTTCGGCGCGCGCGGAATCGCTGCGCCGCAATCGGGCCGCCTATTACGCCAAGACACTGGCGGGGCACGCGACACGGCAAACGGTGCTGGCGCGGTCGCGCGGCACGGTCGTCGATGCGGCGGCGGGGGCGTGGCGCTAAAAATTGACCCGCTTGGCGAGCGTCGAGGCGTAAGCCCGACGTGTGAGCTACTACCACGTCGGCC
>JBBSES010000202.1:0-7865 GCA_038239465.1 Gemmatales bacterium | reverse complement strand
CCTCGCCGTGCTGCGCGCCACCGGCTTCGTCCTGAGCCTGCCGACGCCGCTCGACGTGAAATCGGCGCAGAGCTTGGCCCTGACGCAAAAGCTCTTCGTCTTCGGCTTCCCGCTCGGCGACAAGCTCGGCCGCGAAATCAGCGTCCGCGAGTCGTCGGTCGCCAGCCTGCGCAAAGAAGGCGACATCCTCAGTAAGGTGCAGGTGCATGGCGGCATGGACCCCGGCAACAGCGGCGGTCCTGTCGTCGATACCAGCGGCGACGTGGTCGGCGTCGCCGTTTCCGGCATCACCGGCACGAGCATCAATTTCGCGGTGCCCGGCGACCGCGTGCGCGTCATGCTCAATGGCCGGGTCGATGCCCTGAGCCTGGGCCAACCGTACTTAATCGACGGCAAGGTACTGCTGCCGGTGTCGGTCGCCAAGGTCGATCCGCTGAATCGCATGAAAGAACTGGCCGTCGATCTCTGGGTCGGCGAGCGCGGCGAACCGCGGCCGCCCGCGACGACGACGCCCGCCGTTGTGCATGGCGACACGCCCCACGCCAAGACGCCGCTGGAAGCGAAGGCCGCGCTGCCCGCCAGCGACGTGGCGCTGCAGCCTCTGCCGCCGGGTAAGGTGTACTGGGTCCAGCCGCGCTGGGTCAACGGCGCCGGCGAGACGCACTGGGCCGGCGCCGTCGCCTACGACATGCCCTCGCCGCCGATCGAACGCAAAGCCGCCGCGTTGCATCTCAAGCATCAGGCGGGCGAGCGACCGCTTGCCCTCGTCACCAAGACCGCCATGCGCATGCGCGACGGCGAGGGGGAAGACCACGGCATCGTCGGCCTCATGCAGTCGAAATTCGTGGAAACCACGCAGGGCATCGATCCGCAAGGCACCGCGCAGGTTCGCCTCAACTACCGCGAGATGGCCCTCGACTTGAGCCTCGACGGCAAGACCATGCCGCGCTCGCCCCGATTGCAGCGCATCGTCGCCAACTTCGGCTCCCTCGCTTCCGTCTTGCAAGTGGACGCTCAGGGGAAGCTGGTCCGCCATGCGATCGATCTCAACCGGGTGCCGGTGCCCACGCGCGCCGACGTGGCGCCGATGCACGACCAGATAGTAATGTCGCTGGAAACGGTGGCGGTGCCGATCCCGAACCGGATGACGGAGCCGCTGCAAACGTGGAAGGCGACCCGGCCGCTGCCGATCGACACCGTGGGCCGCTATGAGATTGGCTCCGCCGACGTGACCTACACATTTCTGGGCACGCGGACACGCGACGGCCGGCAAGAGGCGGTCATCGGGCTAGCCGGTGCGGTCAAGGGGCAGCGCGGCCGGGAAGGACAAATCGGCGGCCGACTGGAAGGCACCGCGATTTTCGACCTCGGCGTCGGCCAGGTGGCTCAGGTGGACGCGCGGGTCGTACTCGACATGGATACGCAGCTGAACGGACGCGCCGCCAAGTCGAGCGGCATCATGGAAGTGAAGCTACAGCGCACCGTGGTGCCGCCGCGCTGATGGGGTACAATCTTGGCCGCGTCCCGTGAGCTACGGCCAAACTCTCCATGGCCGGGCAGCGGGCGCGGCCATCTTGTTTCCTTGTAACCGTTCGCCTTTTGTTGACACTCAGCCATCTTTCGCATCAAAATAACGACCGACGAGACATTGTTGCCATTCGTTTGCCCCTGCCGGGGCAATGACTAGTTGCCTGGTTTCCACGGGTTGCGCTGCGCTTCACCCGTGGCTACATTCGTCGGCCCCTACCGGGGCCAAATGCCTTCTTCGCCCCGTTAGGACGCACGGTTGTAGCCACAGGTGAAGCTCGGCGCAGCCCGTGGAACACGGCTCCCGGCTTCTTCGCCCCGGTAGGGGCGCACGGATGTAGCCACGGGTGAAGCGCAGCGCAACCCGTGGAAACCGACGCCCGCCGCTCCGGCCCCGGCAGAGGCCGACGAACGAACGACGCTGTTATTGGCAACTGCGCGGCGAATGAACCAGCCTTCTGACTCCCGTGCCCGAAACGGGAGGGGAGAGTACATGTCGCATGATCCGCGCAGTTGGCAATAATGTGATGCCAAGCATGGCCCCGATGAACGGCGACCTTTCGTTCACAATTCGCGTCCCTCACTCCAAATTGAAATTGATCGTATTATCCTGCCCCGCCTTCACCTCGCACGCTAGCCCCGACAACTCTGGATCGCGATAGCGCACGGGCACCAGCGACCGCGCCGCCATGTGCGTCCCCAGCGCCCGCGGTTCGTCGGCGAGCGCCGCCACGGTGACGCGGTGCCAGCCGATGGCCGCGCCGACCGCTTCGCCACATCTTAATTGATAACTGCCGTCGGCCTGAATCTCGGCCTGCGACAGGTCGCCGCCGCCGCCCCGGTGCGCGTCGGGGGCGAAGACCACGGTGCCGGCGGGGAGCGGCTTGCCCAGGTAGCACACCTTGCCGTGAACGCCGGCGAGGTTGCCGTTTGCCGGGCTGCCGCAGCCCGCGCAAAGGAGGCTTCCCGCGCAGAATACCAGGCACAATCGCGATAGACGGACCATGAAGTCTGACTCGGCATTCGCCACGCCGGAACTTAACGCGGGGGGGTGGTTATCGGCGCTTCGTTCCGTCTTGACCCGTCTCGAAGGCGTGGATACAACCCAGCCTCTCCCCGGACCAAGGGGGGACCGGGACGGAATCCGTAGCCCACGGCTGACGAGTGCCCTGATTGCGGGACCAGAGCACGTTGGGTCGGCAAACTCGAAGAGGAGATGAACCGTGAAGAGGACCGTCGGAATCATCCGCGGAATGGCGGCGCTGGGGATCGCCGTCTACGTGACTACCCAGCTTTTTGCCCAGGCACCGCCGCCCGCCGCGCCCGTCGCGCCGGCTCAGCCGCGGCCGCTGCAGACGCGCATCGGCATCGTCAACATGGTGGTGATCCTCAAGGATTACAAGAAATTCCAGACGATCGAACAGCCGATCCGCGAAAAGTCGAAATTCTACGAGCAAAAGCTCGAAGGCTATCGGCAAGAGCTGAACAAGATGAAGATGGATTACAACCAGCCTTCGACCACGCAGGCGATGAAGGAAGCGATCGACAAGAGGGCCCGCGAAGTCACGCAGAAGGCTCAGGGCGAAGAGGAAGACGCCAAGAAGGAATTGGCCAAGATGCAGGGCGAGGCCGCCGTGCAGATCTACAAGGAAGTCAAAAGCGCCGTTGATCGCTTCGCGCTGCAGTACGGCTTCGAGGCGGTCTTCTTCTACAACGACGCCGTCACGGAGAGCGACCTGGTCCACCCGGCCAACGTGCAGCGCAAGCTGATGCAGCCGGCCTGCCTAATGCCGATGTTCATCACGCCGGGCATGGATATCTCCAAGGCGATCGTCGATAACTTGAACGCCAGTTATGCGCCGACCGCGGCCGCGCCGGGCACTCCGGGCATGGTACCGCAACCGCCGCGCTAACGATTCTCGAACTTCCCCGGCCGGTCCCGCCCGTGGACCGGGCCGGGGAAGTCCTCAGGCCTCGCGGCGGAGACCGCGGGCAGTCTTCGACCATGGAAGGCAGCCATCGTGAGAAGGATCAGCCAGCGCTCGCAGCGTACCCTTGGCCGGCCGGCCGACATCCGCGGCACCAGCTTCCTGGCCGGCGCTCCCGTCCACCTTCACTTCCTGCCCGCGCCGCCGGATACGGGCCTCGTCTTCGTCCGCACGGACCTCCACCCGGCGACCTCGATCCCGGCGCGCATCGCCCTGGTGACGGGCACCGAACGGCGCACCACCCTGGGCCAGTCGCCCGCGCGTGTCACGTTGGTCGAGCATGTCCTCGCCGCGCTGGCCGGCTTGCGGATCGACAACTGTTGCATCGAACTCGACGGGCCCGAACCGCCGGGATTGGACGGCTCCTCCCGCGCTTTCGTGGACGTTCTGCACGACGCCGGGACCGTTTTGCAGATGGCGCGGCGCGACGTCTGGACCGTGGCCACCCCCGTGGTCGTGTCGGCCGGCGGCGCATCGCTGGCTTTGCACCCCGCCGTCGATGCGTCCTTGCGAATCAGCTACACCCTGGACTACGGCAACGATTCGCCCATCGCCCGACAGTCGCACACGGTCGCCCTGACGCCGGAATCGTTCGCCAATGAGTTGGCCGATTCGCGGACGTTTCTCTTGAAAGCGGAAGCACTCGAAATGCGGCAACAGGGCATCGGCATGAAAACGTCGCCGAGCGACCTGCTAGTCATCGACGATCGCGGCCCCATCGACAATCGCTTTCGTAGCGCGAACGAGTTGGCCCGGCACAAGATCCTCGACATCGTTGGCGACATGGCGCTGCTGGGCCATGACCTGGCGGGGCACCTGGTCGCCTATCGTTCCGGGCATCCGCTCAATAGCCAGCTGGCGCGCGTGTTATACGAGCGCCTGGCGGCGCGCGGCGAGACAGCCGCGCGGCACGCCGCGTGAGACGGCGGAACCGAGGAGGCACACGGGCGCAGAGGATCACGGCTCGGAACCGTTCTCCTCGCCGCGTCCGCAGGAGAAAATGAATGCCACGTCTGCGGATGGCGGTGGTCGGCGTCGGCCACCTGGGCAAGGAACACGCCCGCATCCTGGCAGGGTTGCCGGATGTCGAACTGGTCGGCGTCGTGGACGTCAACAACGAGCAAGCGCAAGCCGTCGCCCGCTCGTGCCGCAGTACGGCGTACAGCGCCCCCTGGCCGCTGCTCAACCACGTCGATGCCGCGGTCATCGCCGTGCCCACCTGCTTCCATCACGCCATCGCCAGCGAGTTTCTGGGGCACGGCATCGCGCTCTTGGTCGAAAAGCCGTTGGCCACCACGCCGGCGCAGGCCGATAGCCTCATCGCCCTGGCGAAGCAGCACAACGCCCTCTTGCAAGTGGGCCATATCGAGCGCTACAACCCGGCGTTCGAAGAACTGCAGCGCCGGCCGTTGCGCCCGAAGTTCATCGACGGTTGCCGCGTTGGCCCATACACCGGCCGTTCCACCGACATCGGCGCCGTCCTCGATTTGATGATCCACGACATCGACCTCGTCCTCACCCTGGTGCAAGCGCCGCCGCGCTCGGTCGAGGCCGTCGGCGCCAGCGTGTTCGGCGGCCACGAAGACGTGGTGCAAGCGCGCGTAACCTTCGAGAACGGCTGCGTGGCGAACCTGTCGGCGAGCCGGGTCAGTCCGCAACCAATGAGGCGCATGGGCATCTGGGGCGCCGAAGGGTATGCGGGCATCGACTTCGCGCGGCGCCGGCTGACGCTGATCCAGCCTTCCGAGCGCCGCTCGACGCCGGCCGCGCGCCTGGCACTCAAGGACGACCTGTTCGCCAAACAGTTGGAAACGCTGGAACTGGATTGCAACCAGGGCGACCAGCTGACGCGCGAACTGCAAGACTTTGTCCGGGTGGTGCAAGGGCACGCCGCCCCGCGCGTGGGCGGCGAGGACGGCGGCAAGGCGGTGGCCTTGGCGGCGCGCATCCTCGAACGCATCGCCGAACACCGCTGGGACGGCATCGACGGCGCTACTGGACCGCTCCAGCTGCCGACCGCGCGCGGCGCGCTCTTCCAGTCCGCCGAGCAAAGCAAAGCGGCTTGACGCAATGATTGTCGATCGCGCGCGGACTACGGTCGTCCGATCGGAGTATCTTTGAGACGAAAGGAAGAGAAGAATTTGCTCACGTCGCTATGGTCTGGCGTGAAGTTCGGCCCGGCGGCGATGAGCAAGAACAGGCGGGGGCCAACCAGGTACATGCGCGCGCTCAGGGTCATCTTGCCCGGCACGTCAACGATGAATTCGCGGCCGGGATAGACGCCGTTCAGCATGATATCCTTTTCGGCGCGCAAGCGCGACCCCGGCGTTTTCGCCAACATGCCCTCGCGGCCGCCGTCGAACCGCTCTCGATCGGAGATGCGAAGGTCCAGCGCATCTTGCGGCAAAACCACGACACTCACGACGTAGGCACTATCGGGAGAGCGATGCTCGACGAGGTGCATCGTCATGTTCTGGCCTGGGGCGTAGCTCTCGGTCTTGGGGCGCGGCTTGCCGGGCATCAACACCTGATAGCCACCGCCGGGCGGCTCGAACGGGTCCCACTTGGGCGTGAAGAGATGGCCCAACAGAAGGCCAAAAAGCACGAGGTAGGCGATGGCGCTCGATCCGAGGATCAAGCTGCCGCGCAATACCGCCGGCCAGCGGTGCAAGCGGCCGAGCCAGAGGCTTAGACCCGCCAATGCTCCCCCCAAGCCGCCCCAAATCGCTCCGGCCATCCAACCGCCCAGGACCGCGTTCGTCGGCAGGGCGATCAACGGGATGCCCAGCGGCAGGAACGCCATGATTTGCAGGAGAACTGGCACTTGGTAATCGCCGGGGTTCAGCTTGGGACATTGGCCCGAGAGGAAGGCGGCCAGGTCGCGGGCCAGGCGATCCGCTGCGCCGCGATGCGTGACCTCGACGACCTGCTCGCCGTGGGCAAGCATAACGGCCAGGAAATTGCGGCCCAGGTAGCGCGTCGGCGTGCCGACCGGGACATCGATCGCCGGCGTTCCCGGGCGCCGCAGGCTCAGTCCTTCCGGGCTGGCCACCGCGTCCCAGTCGCCGCCGGCAAGGTTCGTGGACGCGGGATCGATGGCGGCCGAAAAGCGGATCGGCGGAAACCAAATCGGGCGGCGCGCGGCACCGACCGGCGCCGGCAGCGACCAGGGATCGTCGGATCGAACGGGCGGAACGAACGCCGGGGGCGGAGGCGCCGCCGAGGTTGGCTCTGGCAACTCGAGCGCGATGGCCATCGGTGGCGGCAAGGTCGTGACATCCTCGGCCGCGAATGCCGTCGAGCAGCCGGGACAGCGGACCATGCGGCCGATATGCGTGCGCGGGGCCAGCAGCGAGCGCCGGCATTGCGGGCAAGTAATCGTGATGTTCATGAGTCGCTCAGCGCAGCTCCACCTGGATTTCCTCGCCCACGACTTGCACCGGATACGAACGGACGCCGCGCTTGGCGGGAGGCGTCAAGTGCCGACCCGTCACCAGGTCGAACCTCGCCAGGTGCCAGGGACAGAGTACATCGGTGCCGGCGACCGGGCCTTGCGATAGCGGCGCGCCCTTGTGCGGACAGTAATCGTCCAGCACGTAGCAGGTGCCGCCGACGTTGAAGACCGCGAGGACGTGGCCTTCGATCTTGACCTGTTTCGACTTGCCGGGTGGCACCTCGGCGAGGGTCGCCAACGTCACGAAAGGCATCGGCGATCCTCCGCGGCGATCACTTCTTCGCCGGTTCCAGGGGCGTCTCGACGAGCGTGATCTTCATCGGATCTTCGGGTTTGGCGCCCGGTTCGACGCGCAGGGTCAACACGTTGCTGACCGCCTTGTACTCCCCCTTGGTCGCAGCGCCGCCCTTGTAAACGGGATAAAACAGTTCCAGCGCCACGGTGTACGTGCCCGCTTCCTTGAGAGGCACGGCGAGGGCGGGATTGGACCGCGCCTCAACCGTCTGGGCGGTTTTGCCGTCTTTCTTGAAGTGGTACTGCAAGCGAAAGCCGGGATCGTCCTTGAGGTCGCCGCATTTGAGAGTGGCGCCGTCGAGTTGCAGCGTGGCAAGCGGTTTCAGATCGGCGCCGACGCCGAGTTTATAGGTCGGCTGGGCGGCAGCCGGTAGGGCGCAAGCGGCGAGGAGCGCCCCGACGAGCCAAGCGAAACGCGCGCGAGCCATGGTGCGACTCCCCACGTAAAGAGTTCGTTGCCTGGAGTGAGTGTAAGCGTTGCGGCGGCGCGCCTCAAGCATCGGCCGCGGAATCTTCATTTATCTCATGACGTCGGCGCGATGTACCTACAAGTGCTTCCCTTAAACCATTTGTCTCGTCGGCCCCTGCCGGGGCCGAAGCGG
>JBBSES010000201.1:0-7870 GCA_038239465.1 Gemmatales bacterium | reverse complement strand
TCCCTCGGCTTCGGGGATGAACTCGAAGTAATGGCTTGTCACGTCGAGGACGCCGGCGGGTGTGCCGTCGGTGAGGGGGATCGTCATGCGCCCCTCGCTGGCGAGTAGGCCAATGTCGCGCACGGGGGCAGTGCCGAAGTAACGCGGGAAATGGCGAAGATAGGCGCCCACGCTGCCGCCGGTCCAAGTGCCGATGAGGAACTTTTCCGCGCCCCAGTAGTCCTTGGGATAGAGCGTGCCGGTACGGGCGACGATGGCTTCCAGTTCGGCGGCGCGTTCCGGTCGGGCGCGCAGCGAAGAAGCGAGAACGGCGCGTACGTCGGCGGGGATGTCGAGCTTGGCGCTCAGGGTGCCGTCGCGGAGGTCGCGGATCAGCGATTCCTTCTCCTGATCGCCGACCCGCGCCAGGTTGACGAGCGTACTCGGATTGGCGGCGATCATCATGCCCAGGCGTCGGGGCATGCCGAGGCGGAGAGCGACATAATACTTGGCGAGCGTGTCCTTGATGCGGCCGCAGATGGCGGGCGGGCAGTACAACCAGCGGATGAAGCGTTTTTGCGTCTGCGCCGTCAGGCCGGTGAGATTGCCGCACGGGATGCCGGCCTCGGTGCGAAACTCGTCCCAGTCGCCGGACATCTGGAGTATCGGACGAAGGCGTACCTCGGGATGGTCCTGGAAGACTTTCAAGCCCCAAATGTTCCAACCGCGGCGGTAGTCGGCCAGGTATTGGGCGGTCACGGGGATGTACTTGCGCGTCGCCGTCGTGCCGCTGGTCATGGCGAACATGTGGACCAACGGTTCGGCGAGCAAGGCGTTATGTTCGCCCCGGCGCACGCGGGCCAAATACGGTTCGAGATCGTCGTAGCGCAGCACCGGCAGGCGGCGGTAGTCGGCCGGGGTACGCATGGTTGCGAACTTATGGTCGCGGCCAAAAGCCGTGTGGGCATGGCGCGCGAGAATGCGCTGCAGCAGCGCTTCCTGAACTTCGCGGGGCCGTCCGGTGGCGGCCTGGAATTGACTCGTCGCCCGCCGCGTGGAGCGGGTAATGAGTTTGCGTATCGGATACCACTTGATGAAGCCGGTCAGGACGGTATTCAGCAGCGACATGATGTTAGCCTTGGTTGCCGCGCGAGCATTAATTCGCCAGTGCAGGAGTGGCGGCGACGGGAAGGGGCGTCCGGTCAGCGCGCGGCCCGTCGGCCAAATGTTTCTCGAAGAAATCCAGGACGCGGCGCTGGTATTCATCCTTCACGAGATGCAAAGCCTGGTTGTGTTTGGCCCCTTCGACCACCCACAATTCTTTGGGCTGACGGCCGCGCTCGAAGAGGAGTTCGGCCATCTCCGGCTTGACGTAGGTATCGCCGGCGCCGTGAATCATGAACAGCGGCCGCGGCGCCAGTTTCGGCATGGCCGATTCCAGATGCGGGAACCGGCAGTTGCGTTCCTTGGCGATCTGACGCAGGCCGACCTTGCCGATGAGACCGTAGTACCACAACGGCAACAACCCCTGGACGGCGTAGTTGCTATTGTAGATGCCATACCACTTGCGCATGTACGGGACCATGACGCTATAGGTGGCGAACATACCGTCGGTCAGGAAGCAGCGGACCCAGGGGTCTTCGGCGGCGGCGATGATGCCGGCGGCGCCCCCCTTGCTGATGCCGAAGAAGCCGATGCCACGCGGGTCGGCGTCGGGCCGGCTCTTCATGTATTCCAGGGCGGTTTTCGTGTCCTCGACCTCGAAGTCGGTGACCCATTGAAGCGGGTCGTAGCCGGGTTGGGCGGCGCTGTCGCCCTGGCCGCGCGGCTCGAAGGCGAATACATCGAAGCCCGCTTCGAGCAGATGTTCGCAATAGGGTACGCACGACCAGCGGTTCGAGCCGAACTCGAGGCCGAACAGCACGACGCCGCAGCGCCGGGCGGCCGAGGTACGCAAGTAGCAGCCGCGCAGTTCGAGGCCGTTGTTCGAAGCGAGAACCACATCCTCGGCGCCGGGGACCGGCTGGCCGCGCGGGATGACGAACAGCGGCTTTTCCTGGAAGATCCGCACCATGTAATGCAGATAACGATAGCGCAAGTAATAGTGCAGCAATATCAGCGTCACCGCGACGGCCGCGGGCAGACTCATCATGACGGCCAGGCCGGTCCATACCCAAAACATGGGAGCGGCTCCTTGCGTGGGTCGCGCGAAACGTAAACGAGATCAGTTGTCGAAACGACTCACCACCAACGATATATTTTGCCCGCCGAACCCGAAGCTGTTGCTCAGCACGTTATGCACGCGCTTCTCGCGTGCCTCGTTCGGCACGTAATCGAGGTCGCACTCGGGGTCGGGGTACTCGTAGTTGATCGTCGGCGGCAGCACGCCCTGGCGAATGGTCATCACACTGATGATGAGTTCGACGGCCCCGGCGGCGGCGATGAGATGGCCCAACATACTCTTGCTGCTGCTGACCGCCACCGTCATGGAGGCTTCGCCGAAGACTTTCTTGATGGAAAGCGACTCGACGCGGTCGTTGACCTGCGTGCTGGTGCCGTGGGCGTTGACGTAGCCGATGGCTTCCGGGGCCAGGCCGCTATCCTTGACGGCGTTGCGGATACAGGCGATGGCGCCCCGACCGTCGGGATGGCTGTCGGTGACGCGAAAAGCGTCGGCCGTCGAGCCGTAGCCCGTCAACTCGGCGTAGATCGGCGCTTTGCGCCGGCGGGCGTGTTCGAGTTCTTCGAGGACCAACATGCCGGCGCCTTCGCCGAGGACGAAGCCGTCGCGGTTCTTGTCGAAGGGGCGCGAAGCCTTTTGCGGCGCCTCGTTACAGGTCGAAAGGGCCGTCAGCAAGTTGAAGCCGCTCAGTCCTAGCGGATGAATCATGCTGTGCGAGCCGCCGGAAAGCATCATGTCGGCGTCGCCGTGGCGGATGAGGGCGGCGGCCTCGCCCAATGCCTGGCTGCTGGCGGCGCAGGCGGTCAAGCAGTTGTAGTTCGGCCCCTGCAGGTCGTACACGTCGGCGAGGTGGGCGGGCGTCGTGTGCAATTCCTGCTCGAACTCGCGGCCGGGGTGGAAGTGCTGCAAGCCGCCGCGCTCGAAGGTCGGGGCATGCACCGTGCGCTTCTCTTTTTGATAGCTCTGCGCGACCAACGATACCAGGTGATGGAAGTCCTGGATCCCTTCGCCGCTGCCGAGGTAGGTGCCGATCCGCGTGCGATCGACCTGCTGGTTGTCGAGCAAGTCGGCATCGGCCAGCGCTTGCCTGGCGGCGGCCAAAGCGAAGCGCGTGTTGGCGCCCGAGTTGCTCCAGGGTTCGGGGTCGGCCACCCACTTGCCGATATCGAAGTCCTTCACCTGAGCGGCGAACTTCGTGGGGAAGCGCCGGGCATTGAATAGGGTGATCTCGTCCACGCCGCTGCGCCCTTCGAGCAAAGCCCGATAGAGCGCCTCGACGCTATGCCCCAACGGCGTGATACAACCCATGCCGGTGATTACGACTCGTCTTCGCATAGCTATGTTTCCGACTGCGCGGGCAATGATTGATTTGGTTGGCAACGCTTCGCGGAAGCGTTGTCTCCAACGCTTCCGCGAAGCGTCGCTAACCTAAGTTATTGTTCCATTCGTCTACAAACGACGGCGGCGACCTGGCCCACGTCGGTGAAGCCTACTTTGACGAAGTACGGCTTTTGCAATGGCCGCAAGCCGTCGGCGTGGACGTGGATCGGGCACGCCGGGTCGGGGGTTTCGTAGTTGAGCGTGGGCGGCAATTGGCCATGCGTCGTGGCGAGCAAGCTGCCGGCCAGCTCCGTCGTGCCGCTGCCGGCGCCGAGGTTGCCGAAGTAGCTCTTCAGGGCGATGACCGGCACGTCGGGCAAGCAACGGCCGAAGACGTCCTTCAATCCGCGCGCTTCCCATACGTCGCTCTTGATCGTGCTGAAACCGTTGGCGTTGACGTGATCGACCTGCTCGGGGTTGACGCCGGCATCAGCGAGCGCGGCACGGACGGCGCGGGCGAGACCGGCGCCATCGCGGTTGCGGTCGAAAGCGCTGCCGAAGCCGACCAATTCGGCGTAGATGCGGGCGCCGCGGCGCTTCGCATGTTCGTACTCTTCCAGGGCCAGCACGCCGGCGCCTTCGCCGATGACGATGCCGTCGCGGTCCCTATCGAACGGGCGGCATGCTTTCTCGGGCGCCTCGTTGCGTCGGGACACCGGCTGAAAGAGGCACTGACGCACGAGGCTGAGCGGATTGAGCCGGCTGTCGGCGCCGCCCACCAGGAAGAAATCGGCCTGATCGCGGGCGATAATGCGATACGCCTCGCCGAGTGCCAAGAGGCTGGCGACCTCGCTCTCCGTTACCGTGTTGTTGGGGCCTTGGGCGTTGTGCAAGATCGAGACGTGGCAGGCGAGCATGTTCGGCAGATACTTGAGCATCCAGAGCGGCGGCATACAAGGTAAGCCGTGTTCGCCCCACTTTTCGAGGTCCACGGTGCCGGGCTTGCAATTGGTGCTGACCTGCGAGGCAGCGCCCAATTCCTCCAGTTCGGTGGCGATCAGGCCGGCGCCGAACTCAACGCCGAAGCGCGTTGGGTCGATCTTGCCTTTGTCGATCTTGGAATCGTCGAGGGCCAACTGCGCGGCGGCGACGGCCAATTGAATGGTGCGCGCCATGACTTTCAGGCTCTTGCGCTGGTCCTTCTCGATGTATTTCTTGGCGTCGAAGCCGAGGATTTCGCCGCCGAAGTGGACGGGCAAGCCGGACGAGTCGAAGCTGCCGACGGTGCGGACGCCGCTGGTGCCGTGGGTCAGGGAGTGCCAGAAGGCGTCGAGCGTTTGCCCGATGGGGGTCAAAACGCCGAGGCCCGTGATCACCGCCCGTCGGGATGAAGAAGCCATCGCGCACCTGCTCGAGAAGGAATGCCGGGGCATCGCGTGTACGGAAACCGAGCGTATCCTTACGGGCTTCTTCGTCCTGTAAAGCGCGGCCGCGCTAGCCAGAAACCGGCGCCGCGGCCGGGGCGCCCTTAGTCATTTGCGTCGAACCCAGCAATCGCTTCAGTTCGCCGGTGAAGACGAAGTTGTTGTCGCCGAACAATTGCTTGGAGCGCGCCTGGTCGAGGTGGGCGAAGAAAATTTCCGCCTCCCCCACGAGCAGACCGCCGGCCGTCACTCGGCCGTTGATCGACGCCCCTTCCGGGCGCAGGTGGGTCAGTTCCACGTCAAACAACACCTGGTCGCCGGCCATCACCTCGCGCTCGAACTTGGCCCGGATGATCTTGGCCAGGACGACTTTTTCCTTGAAGTCGTTGGCGTGGCCGACCAGGATGCCTCCGGTCTGCGCCAGACCTTCCACGAGCAGGGCGGCTGGCATCACCGGGTAGCCCGGAAAGTGGTCGCGGAAGATATCTTCCGCCAGACTCAGGCTTTTAAGGGCCTTCGCCGACTTGCCGGGGTGGAACTCCAGGAATCGGTCGATCCAGATCCAGCGCATGTTTGTCCGTGGTCAGTTGTCCGTGGTCACGACAGTTATCGTCTTTGCGACTGACAACTGACAACCGACCAGTTACTTGCCCAACTTCCCCTGAATGTAGCGCGTGATCATCTCGACCGTGAACAGGTCGCTGATGGCGCTGACCTCGGGATCCTTCTCGAACTGTTCGATGTCGGCGAAGGGCATCCGGGTGCGCAATTCGTCGAGCCCTTTCTCGGTGACGCGGCCGTTCTGCACGAAGTCCGGGTCGCCCGAGAAGATCGATTCGGGGAACAACTCGCCGCGCGGGATCTTGATGCCGAACTCGCGTTCGAGGCGGAAGACGATGTCGAGGAAGTCGATCGACTCGGCGCCGAGGTCGCCCTGCAGCGTGGAAGCGGGCTTGATGTCCTCTTCATCCACGTTCAAGGCTTCGACCAGGGTAGCGGAAACCTTCGTGTAAATTTCATCCTGCGTCGGCATGGACGGGTCCTCCTCTAAGGGTAAGAACAGGGGGTGCGAACTCTTCCGGGTAGTCTATCGTCGGGGGCGTCAACCGGACGCCGCCCCGAGGCTCAGGCCGCCGTCAACGGTCAGCACCTGGCCAGTCATATAGGCGCTATCGGCGCTGGCCAGGAAGACGACCACCTTGGCGATGTCGTCGGGTTGGCCGATGCGCCGCATCGGGATGAATTTCTTGATCATGTCGCCGGCCTTGTTGCGGACGGCCTCGCTCATGTCGGTTTCAATGAAGCCGGGGGCGACGGCGTTGACCGTGACGCCGCGGCTGGCCAACTCGACGGCCAGGGCGCGGGTGAAGGCGTTTATCGCCCCCTTGCTGGCGGCGTAATTCGTCTGGCCCATGTTCACGTGGTCGGCCGCCACGCTGCTGACGTTGATGATGCGCCCGCGCCGCTGCTTCATCAGCGTGTAAGCGATCGCCTTGCAGAAGTTCACCGTGCCACCCAGGTTGGTCCGCAGCACGATATCCCACGCTTCCGGTTCCATGCGGACGAACAGGTCGTCCTTGATGACGCCGGCGTTGTTGACCAGGATATCGACGCGGCCCCATTCCTTTTCGACGCGCTCGACGCATGCTTGAGATGCCGCGGCGTCGGTCACGTCACACTGGAGCGCCAGGCTGGTGCCGCCGGCCGCGGCGATTTCTTGCGCCAGGCTGTCGGCCGCCGCTTGCGACCCGCGATAGACGAAGGCGACTTTGGCTCCCTCGGCGGCCAGCGCCTTGACGATGGCCCGGCCGATGCCGCGGCTGCCTCCCGTCACCACCGCGACTTGTTCGGTCAATCTCATGTCAGTCGTCCGCCCGTCCCGGAGGCCGCCGGGTCAAGGAAATCGTCGGCGAAAGTCAAATTACGGCCGTCCCCGTCAACGGCATATGCAGAATCATCGACAGGGCCCGCCAGTGTTCGACCAGCTTCTCGTCGAGCGATTGCCACGCCGGGTTGCGGTCCCGGAGATTGTATCGACCGACGCTGAATCGGGCCGACACCGTCAAGTTGCCGTCCACCTCGCCCCTGCCCTTGAACGTCGCCAGATCGGGCGTTTCTTCTTGAAGTTCGGCCGTCAGGACCATGCATTTTCCGGGATCGAGGAAGTTGCCGTACTTCACGTTGCGCGCTTCGCGCAGGACGATCACGCTATGCTGAAAGTCATCGCGCAGTCGCAGGAACCAGGCTCCCGTCTCCACCAGGGCTTCGAGCATGAGTACGCCAGGCATGACGGGAAACGTCGGAAAGTGGTCAGCTAGGTACTCCTCGCCGGCCGTCAAATTCTTGACCGCCCGCAAGACCTTGCCGTCCTCCCCGCCGATGATCCGGTCCACCAGGTTGAAACGCATCGCACTCCGCCTAACTGGTTCAAGGAGAAGCACTTTTAGCGCAGGGTCTCCCCGCGAAAGGGGAAGTATACTCCTGCCGGTATCCCCCAGCAACCCCTATTGCCCGGCGGCGCCTCGGCCTTGCTCTGGCCGTTCTCTTTCGCGGCGGCGAGCGATTGCTTGAGTCTATTTTGCCCGGACGCCGCTTTTTTGCAAACCGTAACGATGGGTGAAGCGGGGCAATCGGCGGAATTGGGTGGAACTGCACAAGATGCCAAAGTTATGCCTATAAAGCCGCCTGTGTCAGCTGTGCAGCTGGCGATGGGTCGGCCTATCAATGTAATAGTGTCGCGTAGGGCGGTTTGATGTTTCAAGCTGGGTACGGCGACTTTCCGTAAGTCCTATACTCATGGCCGAAGTGTCCGACCCCAGTTTGCCTAGGAGAGTGTCTGAGATTTAGTTTACCCAAGTTGCCATTTTTCGTACCATGCGTCTGGCCGTTTGCCTGGAAGCACGACCGTCCGTTTGGCGTGGAGGTCGATCATGGACGATCCGGCGCGGAAGACCTACCGTCCCTG
>JBBSES010000200.1:0-7937 GCA_038239465.1 Gemmatales bacterium | reverse complement strand
CGCCGCGGTGGCCGAACTTCAGCTTGAACGTCTTCGCGCCCAGAGCCAGGCCGAGCAATTGATGTCCCAGGCAGATGCCGAACATCGGCTTTTGGCCGGCGAGGTGGCGGATCGTATCGATGGCGTAACCGAGGGGTTCCGGGTCGCCGGGGCCGTTGGAGAGAAAGATGCCGTCGGGCTGGTGGGCCATCACCTCGTCGGCCGTCGCCGTGCCGGGGACGACTGTCACCTTGCAGCCGACCTGGACCAGGCAACGCAGGATGTTCCACTTCATGCCGAAATCGAGGGCGACGACGTGGCAGGTGGCCGGCCGGGCCGCCGGCGATTCCGCGGCGAAGGGGCTGACGAATCCCTCGTGCCAGCCGAACGATTGGCTAGGGACGACCTGACGCACCAGGTCGCGGCCGACGATGCTCGGCGCCGACCGGGCCTTGCGCACCAGCGAGACGCTATCGAGATCGGTACTGGACAGCACGCCCGTCATGGCCCCGCGGACGCGCAGATGGCGCACCAGGGCACGGGTGTCGATCCCTTCGAGGCCGAGGATGCCATGCTCGGCCAGGTAGTCGTCGAGGCTGCCGTGCGATCGGAAGTTGCTCGCCACGCGCGACAATTCGCGGACGACGAACCCCTCGACATGCGGTTTTTGCGACTCGCTATCCTCGCGGTTGACGCCGTAATTGCCGATGAGCGGATAGGTCATGGTAACGATCTGTCCCTTGTAGGACGGATCGGTCAGCACTTCCTGATAGCCGGTCATGCTGGTGTTGAAGACGACCTCGCCGAAGGTCTCGCCGCGCGCGCCGCGCGCGCGGCCGGTGAAGACGGTGCCGTCTTCCAGCGCCAGTTTCGCTACAGTCATGCGTCACCACGAAAGACACGAAGAGAAGCCCTGTGAAAGAATACGACGCGAGGCAAGGAAGGCCACGAGGAACGAGATCATAGTTGGCGAGCGGGGGCCGTAAGCCCCCCCGTGGTTGTCGATGGGAAATCCACGGGGGGCTGACGCCCCCCGCTCGCCGGGCTGTTTACGCCCGGAACAATTCGCCCATCTTGCGGCCGAGCAACACCGTCGCCAACCCCAGACACAACGCCAACAGCGTCATGGCGATCACGCCCAGCGCGCTGGCGATGTTGTCGCCGTCGTCGGGCCGCATCAGCAGGCCGAGGATGGCGCGCGTGATCGGATAATATCGCTCCTCGCGCGCCAACATGAGGCTATCGCTGACTTCGAGCAGGGCGAACGCGAACGTCAGGATGGCGCCGGCCACCACGTTGGCGGCGATCAGCGGTATCGTTACCGTTCGTAGCACGCGCCAGCGGCTCGCCCCCAAATTTTCGGCCGCCTCTTCCAGCACTGGCGCGATTTGCTGCAAGCCGGCCAGCGCCGAGCGCGTCAGGTACGGCAAGCGCCGAATGGCATAGGCGATGATGAGCAACGGCACCGGATTGACGTAGGGATCGAAAACGCTCGCCCACGAATGCCAGCCGCGCTCGCGGAGAAAGTCGCCGACGAAGCCGAAGCAGGTCAGGTAGCCGAACGCCAGGACAAGGCCGGGCAAGGCCAGGGGAAGCATGGCCAGGCCTTCGAGGACGCCGGTAAGCCACGACGGCCGCCGCGTAATGAGCCAGGCGAGCGTGATGCCGAAGACGGCGTCGATGACCGTACTGGCCGCGCTAAAGACGACGCTGTTGCGAATGCTCCAGGCGGCGACGCGGTTGTTCCACACCTCCGCGACATAGCGGCCGGTGAACTCCGTCGGCAACGGCGTGAAGTTCCACTCCCCCGCGAACGCCGTCAGCACGACGCCGACGTTCGGCAGAATCGCCAGCAGCGTCACGAAGAGGACCGTCGTGTAAATGGCGACGGTCAGCGAGCGACCGGCGCGCGGCGGTGCCGTCGCGGCCGCCCCCTTGCCGCCGCTGACGTACAACCGTTTGCCGACCAGCCAGCGGGCGCCGTAAAACAGCACGCCGGTGACGACGAGCGTAACGACGACCAGGGCATAGGCGACGGCGTTGGTCCGCTGCGGGTCGCTCACTTGATCGAAGATCTTGACCGGGATCACCTGCTGGAAGTTGAACACCAACGGCGTCCCCAGGTCGGTGAACGCCCAGACGAAAACGAGCGTGGCGCCAGCGAAAAAGCCGGGCAAAACGAGGGGGAAAGTGACGGTGCGAAAGACGCGCCACTCGCCAGCGCCGAGGTTGCGGGCCGCGTCTTCGAGCGTCGGATCGACGTTGGCCCAGGCGGCGGCGAGATTCAAATAAAGGATCGGATACAGGTGCAGCACTTGCATGAAGACGACGCCGAGGAAGCCCCCTTGGCCGAGCCAATCGACGGGCTTGCCGGGGTCCATCCAGCCGAGTTGCATCAGCCAGAGATTGAGCGTGCCGAAGCGATCGAGCAGCCGTTGCAAACCGATGGCGCCGACGAACGGCGGCAAGATCAACGGCAGCAGGAGCAGGGCCGCGAGCGACGATTGCCCCGGAAAACGGAAGCGCGTGAACCAGTAGGCCAACGGCAGGCATAGCAAGGTGGTGAGGATGGTCGTGAACGTGGCCAGCAGCAGGCTATTGCCGAGGCTTTCCATCAGCGTCGGCGACAGGGGCACCAATGAAAAATAGGGGAAAGCGCTCGACGCCTCGACGCGGAAGCCGAGCGCTTGGCGGAAATAGAAGGTGGTCCAGTGCCACTCGCGTTCCACGCGCGCTTCCGCGCCGGCCGCTTGCAGCAGGGAAGCCAGTTCGTCGGCGCGGCGCTTCTGCGGGCCGGGAAACGTCTTGACGGTGTACGGCAAGCTAAAGGCCAGCGAGGGCGGTTGCTCAGGGTGAAGCTTTTGCAGCGCTTGCAGGACGCGTGCGGTGGCTTCGGGGGAATCGCCCAGGCTCGTGAGGCGGACGTGCCATTCCTCGTCGGTGGCGGCGCCGGGGATGATGTAGACGAGCGGATAGACGAGAAAGACGCCGAGAAAGGCGAGGAGGAGCAGTTCGACGATGCGGGGGGACCAGCGCATGCGTAAACAGTTCCGATCGATCCATTGGGTTGAGCCGCGATCCGATTGTTTACGTTTCGCGTCCCGCGCTCGAAGCGCTAACGCGCCCCCGCTCGCCGGCCAACTAAAGCAGCGAGCGTCTTCGGGCCGCCGCATAACTGGCTTCCAAATCGACCGAAACCGTGGGACCGCTGCTCAACGTTAGCGGCATCGTCGGCAACGCATCTCCCACGCGCAAACGCGCCAGGCGCGTTTCAATCCGGTCGCCTAGCGATTCGTCGCGCACGGGATAGTAGGACGCGCTATAGAGCGGCGCCGGAAAGCGATAGCTCTCCGGCAAGTCCATGATCCGGATCAGTTCGTCATGAAGGTTGGCCTGGCGCTCCGTCACGACATCCACGACCAAAAGCCCGACGCCGCTTTGCAGGTAGGCCAAACATTTGGCGGCGAAGGCACGCCGCGATTCGGGGCGGTCTTTGTTGCCGGGGCTGACGAGTTCGATGGCTCCCACCAGCAGCGTGCCGCCCCGGCGACGGAACACTTGCACCTCGATTTCATCGGGGAAAACCGCCGGCAGCGTCAATACGGTCCACTCGACGGCGCTTTGTAAGGCGACGCCGCCATTGCGGTCGGGGCCCGTCGCCGCGCTTTCCATTGCTTGAAAAGACGCCACGTCCACCTCGACGCGGCCGCCAATGTGGACCTGAGTCTCCGCGAAATAGCCGTCGGGCAATCCCCCTTGGTTGAGGGAGGCCATGATTTCGTTGGCCCAAGAGGCGTGGAACGACTCCCAGTGCCGTTCGTCGGCCAGCGGAGAGCGGAAGTGGTCAAGGAGGGGCATGACTCAAATCCAGGAAAAACGCGGGGCCACCCGACTTGCTTAAAGCAACCATGCAATCTTAACGCCCACGTCGCTGCCTGGCCAGCGTCATCCACTCAGCGCCGCAGCACGATTTCCACCGCTCCCTGCGAAGCCGGCACGCGCTCGATCTCCTCGGCGCGGTCGTCCATGCGCCAGGCGAACTCGCGCGCCAACTCCAAGGTCAGGCACCGGCCGGCAGGCAGGGCGCGGTCCTCGCCGTCGATGCGCAGGCGCACGTCGCGTCCGGTGTAATTCCAGAAGCTGACGCGGGCCAGGGGACTCGCCGTACTTTCGTATAGCGACGGCGTTTCCTTGACGCCAGGAGGCGGCGTAGGAAGCGCGGGAGCGGGCACCGGGGTGGCATAGACCGGCGGCGCGGGCTGCGGCACGGCGATCAACGGCGGCGGCGCGGTCGGCATGGGAACCGCCACGACGGGGATCGCGTAGGGGCTGAAGACCGCGGGATAGTAATAGTACGACGCGACCGCCGTGCGGTGGCGGTGGCCATTCGCGGAGGCGAGGGCGGGCGCGAGGAACAGCAGCGTCAGGGCGACGGCGCGAAGCGGAGCGGTCATCTCGAAATCTCCCAGCGGCAACGACCGAACGGCGACACCATTCAGGATGTTATAGCGGTCTGACGCCGCCGGCCGCGCGAATTGCCGGGAAAACGAGAACCCCCCGGTGGGACGGCGCCATGCTCGTCAGCATGGCACCGCCTCTTCCCGGGGGTGGGGAAACGAACGGGGCAAGCGGAGGCGCCGCCTCAATAGGCGAGGTCGATGCCCACGTTGATGCCGTAGATCCAGGACTTGTCGTTGTGAACGTGGAAAGCCGGCGAATTCACTTGCAGGGTGGACGAGCCGCCGTTGCCCGTGCTGCCGCCGACCACCGTGGCGAGCGTGCTGGGCGAGGTCGTCAGCTGGTCGATCGGCCGCGCCAGGGCCGAGATATACAGGTAATCGTAGCCGATGTGGACGCGCACGTTATCGACGACCTCGTAGCCGATGTTGAAGTTGACCTGCGGAATGACGGCGATGCGGTCGAAGGTGCGCTTGGTGTTGTTGTCCAGCGGGCTGACGAACGAACCGCCGGCGGTGGTGGCGATGCCCGGATTGTTGGGCCGGGCCGCGTCGGGAATGACCTGCTGCGTGAAGCCTCGCAGATCGAAGGTTTCGTGCATGTCGCCGATGGCGAGCTTGGTGAAGCCATCGACGTAGAGCTTGCCGATGGCGCGCCACTCGAAGTTGAAGCCGACCTGTCCGCCGTAGAACTGGTTGCGGACGTTAATGAAGTCGGTGATGGTGCCCTGGAACGGCTGCAGGCCGGGGACGCCGTTGTTCAGGACGGTGGTGGTCACGGGGTTGTTGCTGGCGCCGCCCGTGGTCGTGGTCACGGGCTGCGTGCCGGTCTGATTGTTCGGGATGGTGCCGGCGACGCTCAGGTTCTCGGAAGCGTTGAGCCGCTCGTCCACTTCCATGTAGCGGACGCCGCCGATGGCGTCGATCTTCAGGCAGCCGAAGGAGCAGACGCGGCAGCGGGCGCTGTACTCCATGCCCCAGGTCTCGGAAGAGATGGTGCCGAGCAGCGTGGTCACGGAGTTGGCGGCCAGGAAGACGGGGGCGCTCAGGGCCACCTGAGACGGCGTCGAACTGGTGCTGACGAAGCTGTTGACGACGATCGTCACCTGGTCCTGGAAGCCCGTGCCCAGGGCCTGGCTGGGGCTGACGGCCGAGTTGAAGAACGTGTTCGTCTTGCGCCAGAGTTTGAAGTAGCTGGCCTCGATGCCGAACGTCTCTTCGCTATCCAGCCAGTAGCCGACGTCGAAGCGCATGCCCGGCTGATCGCCGAATTGCACGTTGTTGGGCGATCCCTGGTTCTGCGACGAACTGAGCATCGACGGCAGCGTGACGCTCTGGTTGACCGTGGAGCCGGCACCATTGGCGGAGGAAATGAACTGGTTGCTGACCGGCACGCTCAGGTAGCCGGCGCCGAAACTGTTAGTGAAGGTCGGGACGCCGGTGTCCTTGATGCGCCAGAGCAGGTACTCGGCCTTGCCGAAGATGCGGTGCGGCGTGCCGGGGTCTTCGTTGAAGAGGGAGCCGTCGCCGTTGTTGTGGCCATCGCCGTCGTGGCCGCCGCAGCTAGCGCAGCCGCTGCCCAGGCTGGTGTGCGTGAAGGCGGACGGATCGGAGAGATACGCCGGGGCGGGGCCAGGGGGGGCCCCCAGGTTGACGGCGGGCGCCGCCGGGGCCGGGGCCGCCTGCATTGTCGGCATGGCGTGGGCGGGAGCGGGCGCCCCTGGCACTTGCGCCCAGGCCAGGCCGCTGCTCGCGAGCAGAGCGGCCATCGAGCTAAACACACCAAGTCTCATGTGAGTCCCCCGTTAGAAAGAGAATCCACCTGGCCGTCGTAGCGTCGCCAGATTTGCGTGTCTTCGTTTTCGGGTGGTAGCGATTGTACGCTCCAAAACGAGCTTGCCGGTTGTAGTTATCGGCAATCCCATTACCCGCTGATAAGTCGCAAGGAAAAATCAAGCGCCGATTTTTCTGCGGATGCCGGGGACGGGGGCGGCGCGAGATGGGGGGATTCGCTCGACGGGGGAAGATGCGATCATGAAAACACGAAAGCACGAAAAAGGCGGAGAACGAATTTAGAGCAGAGGCAGCAACAACCTTGCCCTTTCCTCCTTTCTTTTTCGTAATTTCGTGATCCTTTTGCTTTTCGGCCAGATATCGGACGCGCTCACGTCACCGAGAAGGCTTCCTTCAGGCAAGCCAACGCTTCCGGGCCGCGCGTCCGATCGACGACCACGCTGACGCACACTTCGCTGGTGTTGATCATGATGATGTTGATGGCGCGCGCCGCCAGTTCGCCGAACATCCGCCGGGCCACGCCGGTGTGCGTGCGCATGCCGACGCCGAGGACCATCACCTTGGCGATATCGGGATCGGCCGACACGCGGACGCCGGGATCGATCTGCCGGGCCACGTCCTGCGTCAGCGCGACGGCCCGAGTCAACTCGCCGCGCGGCACGCTGAACGACACCTCCCCGTGGCCGGCGCGCGACAGGTTTTGCGCGATCATATCGACGTTGATGCCGCCGGCCGCGATGGCCTGAAACACGTGCGAACAGCGGCCCGGACGATCCGGCACGTTGGATATCGTGATACGCGCGTGGTCGTCATTAAGCAGCACGCCGCTGACGACGATCTCCTCCATGCTCGTCAGCTGCTGGGTGAGCGCCGCCAGGTCCTTGCCCGGCGCGTCGTCGATGAGAGGCACCGGCCGGCGCCGTAAATGCGGCACGCTGGCCGGGGTCGGCTGGCCGGCGCCGGGCCGCGGCAAATGCAGGCCGAACGCCTGGTGCACCGCGCGCAGCGCCTTGACGCCGTCGTCCTTGGACACCAGCACCGATATCTTGATGTCGCCCGTGGTGATCATTTTCAAGTTGACCCCGGCGGCGGCGAGCGCGTCGAACATCCGCTGGGCGACACCGGTGTGCGATTGCATGCCGGTGCCGACGATCGATACCTTGCTGACCTCTTCCTCGTGGTGGACTTCGGCGCCGAGTTCCATCGCCAGGGGACGCAAGACGGCGAGGGTAGCGGAGAGTTCGTTGCGCAACACGGTAAAGCCGATGGCCGCCTTGCCGCCGCTGCCGACGCTCTGGGCGATCATATCGACGACGATGTTCTGCGCCGCGATGGCGGCGAAGACGCGATGGCTGACGCCCGGTTCGTCGGGCACGCCGTCGAGCAAGACGCGCGCCTCGTCCTTGACGATGGCGCAGCCGCACACCGGCAGCTCGCGCATCCAGTCGGCCTCGGGCACGATCCAGGTGCCTTCGGTATCGGTGAAGGAGCTGCGCTTTTGCAGCGGCACGTCGAACTTCTTGGCGAACTCGACGCTGCGCGAGTGGAGCACGTTGGCGCCGACGCTGGCCAACTCCAGCATCTCGTCGTAGCTGATGAACTCCATCTTGCGCGCCTCGGGCGCCACGCGCGGGTCGGTTGTGTAGACGCCGTCCACGTCCGTGTATATCTCGCAATCCACTTCGCCGGCGCCCGCGTAGGTCGCGT
>JBBSES010000199.1:0-7945 GCA_038239465.1 Gemmatales bacterium | reverse complement strand
GGCGAGCGGGGGGCGTTAGCCCCAATACCGTTTAACGAAGCTCGATGTTCAGTACGATGTACAGTATTTTTCAGGCGATTTTTCAATGTACAAACAAGTGAACTGCGTCCTTCGTTAAACGGTATTGGCGTTAGCCCCCCGCTCGCCAAGCAAACGCTCATTTTCATGCGCTTCGGCTGAACGCGAGTTCATGATGACTTCGGAGAAGCGTTTCGAAACGCTTCTCCGAAGCGTCGCTAACCATGCGTCTCAGTTAATCCGCGGAAACAACGGCTTCACCTTGCCGGCCTCCAACGGCGCCAGCACGCGCAAGTCCTCCGCCTGCAATGGGTGAACCCAAACGTCTTCGTAACGCACCTCGGCCCACGGTTGCGGGAAGTTGAAGCCTCGGTAGATCGTCTCGGCCATCCGCGGCAGGAACGGCTTGAGCAGGATCGCGGCGCAACGCAATTGCTCCACGAGGTCGTACAAGACATGCCGGGCCGCTTCCTTGTCGGTCTTGACGAGTTTCCAGGGTTCGGTCTTCTCGGCGTAGCGGTTGGCCGGATCGAGGATTTGTCGCCAGATGCGCTCGAGCGCCTGGTTGTATTGGCAGGCCTCGATGTGCTTTTGCACTTGCTGCGCCGTCGTTTGCGTGTCCACCTCCGTGTAGATCACGCCGGGTTTGCGGCCGGCCGTCTCGTCCAGATGGCCGTCGTAGTTCTTGCTTACCAGCGTGATACAACGGCTATACAAGTTGCCCAGGTTATTCGCCAATTCGGAATTAAAGACGTCCTTGAAGCGCTGCCAGCTAAACTCGCCATCCCCCGGAAAAGGGCACTCGCGGAGAAAGTAGTACCGGAACGCCTCGCCGCTGAACTTGGTGACGATGTCCATCGGCTCGACGACGTTGCCGAGCGATTTGCTGATCTTCTCGGCGGCGCCGGTCTCCTCGTTCTTGACGTAAACGAAGCCGTGGCCGAACACGGAGCGCGGCGGTTCCTCGCCGGCGGCCCACAGCATCGCGGGCCACAGGGCGCAGTGGAAGCGCGTGATGTCCTTGCCGATGAAGTGGATGTCGGCCGGCCACCATTTCCTGAAACGCTCGTCGTCCGTGCCGTAGCCGATGGCGGTGATGTAGTTCAATAACGCATCAAACCATACATATATGGTGAATTGTTCATCGAACGGCACCTTGATGCCCCAATCCTGGCCCTGGCGCGTGATGTTCACGTCTTGCAGGCCGCCCTGCACCAGGCTCAGGATTTCGTTACGGCGGCTTTCCGGCTGGATGAAGCCGGGATTCTCGTCGTAGAAGCGCAGCAAGCGATCCTGGAACTTCGACAGCGCGAAGAAGTAGCACGGCTCGCTGCGTTTGATCGGCGGCACCTTGTGGTCGGGGCAGACGCCGCCCGCTTCCTTGATCTCCTTTTCCGTCTTGAACGCCTCGCAGCCCTCGCAGTAAAGCCCCTCGTAGGCGCCCTTGTAGATGTGGCCCGCGTCGTACACCTTTTGGATGAACGCGCGGCAGCCGGCATGATGGCGCGCTTCGCTCGTCTGAATGAAATCATCGTTGCTGATGTCGAGCGCCTTCCAGACCTCCTTGAACTGCCGGGCCATGTCGTCGCAGTATTCCTTGGGGTCGCGGCCTAGCTCGGCGGCGCGCTTGGCGACCTTGATGGTGTTCTCGTCGTTGCCCATCAGGAAGTGGACGGTATTGCCGCTCATGCGGCGGTAGCGCGCTTGCACGTCGGCGCCGATCTTCTCGAAGGCCGTGCCGATGTGCGGCCGACTGTTGGGGTAGTCGATGGCGGTGGTCAGGTAAAAGCGCGACGGTTCGGTCACGGGGATGGTTCTCCCTTGCGGCGAAGCATTCTATCTTACGGAGCATGATTCGCGGTCGCGGGTTCGCTGTCAAGGCAGACGGGAAAAGCCCCAAGCCCATCCGAAGGGGACGGGCTTGGGGCTTTTGAGCAGGGGCGATCGCCGTTACTCGGTCGGCGCGGCCACCCTCTCGGCGGCGGCTTGGCCGTTGATCCTTTCGAGCAGGTCGCGGGCCGGCTGCATCGTCGGGTCGGCTTGCAGCGCCAGTTGCACGCGCTCGCGGGCCGAGTCGTCCTGGCCGATGTGGTGCAGCATCTGCGCGAGCAGACATTGCGCTTCCGCCTCGCCCTTGCCGCCCCGGCGCAGGTAGGGCAGAGAGTCGTCGAAGCGGCCGGCGCGGGCCAGCGCCAGTCCATAGGTGATGGCATACGACTTGTTGTCGGGATCCATCTCGGCCGCTTTCTTGAGGCAATCGAGCGACCACTGCCATTCGCGGTTGCGGGCGTGGATCATGCCCACCTCGACCCAGATGCTCGCGTCCTTGGGCTGCAGTTTCAGGGCGTGGCCGAAGCTCTCGACGGCCCGGTCGTGGTTGCCCGACGCCTCCCACATACGCGCCAGTCCCAGGTGGGCTTCCAGGCAGTGTTTGTCGATGTCGAGGGCGCGCCGATAGGAAAGCCTCGCTTTTTCACGCGCCGCCTCCTTCGCGCCCGGGTCTTCCTTGTCGATGGCGTCTTGCTCGGCGAGTTTGGCGAAGGCGACGAGGGTTTCGGGCTTGAGCTTGATCTGCTCTTTAAATACGTGGGTGACGCGCGGCGTCTCTTTTTCCTTTTCCTTGGCCCGCTCGCGTTCCTTGACGGCGGCCTTGACGGCTTTTTCCTTGGGGTCGTCGGCCGACCAGGGCGTGAGGTGTTCGCACCCGGATACCCACGCCGCCACGTACGCCGCCAGGACGATCCATCGTCTACGCAACATGGTCCAACCCCGAGATGTGGGTGAACGACGCAATACAGAGAACGCGAAGCCGCCGCGAGAGAGGGGCGCTTACTGGAACTCGGCGATAAAGGACGCGGCCGATTCCATCATCAGGTCGCGGGTCAATTCGACAGGCTGCCTTCTAAATCGGCAGATCGACTGCACGATCTCCAGTAAATCGCGGCAATCGCTCGCCCGTGGGCTGCGACCTTGATCGTAGTAGCGCTCATAGAGGTAATCGACCGCGTCGGGACAGAGGTTCATGCCGAGGCGCTTGACCATGGCGCCGAAGATGCGCTCGTACACGTCGCGCGTCGGCGCGTTGACCTCGACCTTGTGGCGGATGCGGCGCAGGAAGGCGTCGTCCACCAGGTCCTTGGGATCGAGGTTCGTCGAGAAGATGATCAGCTGCTCGAAGGGTACCTGGAACTTCTTGCCGCTGGCGACGGTGAGGAAGTCGTGGCGGTCTTCCAGGGGCAAAATCCAGCGGTTGAGCAACTCCTTGGGGCTGACCAGTTGCCGTCCGAAGTCGTCGATCAGGAAGACGCCGCCGTTGGCCTTGATGTGCAGCGGCGCCTGGTAGAAGTTGGCGTCGCTGTTGAAGCGCAGGTCCAACATGTCGAGGTTCAGTTCGCCGCCGGTGACGACCACGGGTCGGCGGCAGCGGACCCAGCGCGGATCGACGGCGCCGGTGTTAAGCAAGCGGCGGATCGTCGCCTCGCTGTCTTCGAGCCGTTCCGTGGTGGTGTCCTCGTCGAGATGGTGGATCGACTGGTCGTAGACGGTGACGATGCTGTTTTCGGCGAGGAAGGCGTAGGGAAGGTAGACGGCGCCGCCGGCGCCGTTCATGAAGTCGCCGATGGAGCGGGCGATGCTGGTCTTGCCGTTGCCCGGCGGCCCGTAAATGAAAACCGACTTGCCGCTGACGATGGCGGGGCCGATGGCGTTGAACAGGTTGTCGGGCAAGACGAGGTGGGTGAAGGCGCCGCGCAGCGCCTCGGGGCTGCAGCCGATGCCCGTCACCGCCTGGCGATAGGTTTGCTCGATATAATCGTCGAGCGGCACCGGGGCCGGGCCGACGTAGGCGCACAGTTTCATGGCGTCCTGGGCGCGGCGGCGGCCGAGTTCGGTCAGATTGAAGCGGTAGCTGACGCGGCCGATCAGGTCGCCGCCGGCCACCTCGATGCACTTCTCGGTTTTGAGGAAGCCGAGCGATTCCTCGATGACCTTGAAGGGGAGGCACATGAGGCGGGCGAGATCGAGGCCCAACATGCCGCCGCGCGTGTAGAGTATGCGCATGATCAGGTCGTTGAGGAAGCCGAGCGACAGGCCGGATTCCTTGAGCGACTCGGGGGCGCTGGGGGCTTCGGGCAGGCCGGAGCCTTCCCAGTCGAGCATGGTCGGACGCGAGGTGCGCATCGTCGGGTTCTCCACGGCGGACGGCCGGAGAGGGTCGCCCGCCAGGTTGCGGAACGGTATGTCGAGGGAGGCGCCGGCGGATGGGACCGCCGACGCCTCGGAATCGTCGCGTAGTCGGCCGATGCCGTCTTAGCGGCCGCCGGCACCACCGGAGACGGCGCCGCCCGTGGAACTGCTCGCCGGTAATTGGCCCTGGAAGCTGCCCCACCACCGGGTAATCGACAGGCCCATTGGGTTGGCGTGCAGGCCCGCCTCGGCCGGATCGTGCGTGACGACCTGGAAGGCCACCCCGCGGCCAGCCGTCTGGGCATTCAGATACTTCTGCACGGCGACGGTACGCTTGGCGTCGAGGTCGCCGCGATCGGCGATGAACTTGTCCGGGTTGGCCACGTCGTACGGCGTCGCCAGATCCTCGGCGGTCGCCAGGAAGACCGTCTGATCCGGGCACGGCCGACGGCGGAGGATGTACATCAAGTGATCGTAGCCCCCCGGCGTCAACTTGTCGGTGCCCGGTTCGAAGTGGTAGTTCCAAATCGTCTGGTCGAGCACGTGCCCGTTGTGCGACTGGGCGGCCAGCGGTTCGCACACTTCCCGGCGGGCCATGGCATTATAGCGGGCCGGGTAGCAGGGGTCCACGACGTCGTAGTAGCCGCAACAGCCGGTCGCGGCCGAGAAGCCGGCGCTCAGGCCCGCCAGGGCCACGGCCTTGCCGATGAATCCTTTCATCCGCATCCACTCCCTTTTCCAGTATGGGGCGAGTTTCGGTCCCGTCGCGCGGGCCGGGGGGAAATGGGGCGTCGCCGCGCCCACGCCCGCTCGCCGGTCAGGTCAGCCACTCACGTATGACTAATTTCGGGAAAAGGAGGGGCGAAACCTTGGAAATTGCGGCGAACCCCTCGTTTTCCCGAAAGTTTCCCACTCAGTTGGTCTTGAGCAAGACATTAGCGATATCGACCGCCGCCGGCCCGACCAGCACCACGAAGATGCCGGGAAAGATGAATAGGACCAGCGGGAAGATGAGTTGCACGGCGGTCTTGGCGGCCTTTTCTTCCGCCAGCTGACGACGGCGGACGCGCATCGAGTCAGACTGCACGCGCAACGCCTGAGCGATGCTGGAGCCGAAGCGGTCGGCCTGAATCAGGATGGCGGCCAGGCTGCGGACGTCGTCCACGCCGGTGCGGACCCCCAGGTCGTGGAGGACTTCGCGGCGCGGCCGGCCCATTTGCAGCTGGAAGTTCGCCAGCGAGAATTCCTCGCACAGAACCTTGGCGTGTTCCTTCATTTCGTCGGTCACTTTGCGCATGGCGGCGTCGAGGCCCAGGCCGCTTTCCACGCAGACGACCAGCAAGTCGAGCGCGTCGGGAAGGGTCAGGAAGATGGCCTGTTGGCGCTGGCTGCGCAGATACCAGAGGACCATGTTCGGTAGGTACAGGCCGAACGCGACCATGAAGACGGCCCAGACGTAGCCAGGAAGCATGGGCAGCTTGATGCGCAGCCAGAGGAACAGAACGAGGGCGAGGGCCGAGAAGAACATGAAGGAGCCAAAGCGGAGGCCCTGGTAGATGCCGGAGGCCGACTCGCTGCGGAAGCCGGCGTTGGCCAGCCGGATGCGGATCGCGGAGGTTTCCAGCTCGGTTTGCGGCCGCAAGACGGCACCGAGATCCTCGAAGGCTTTCTTGAGGCCGCCGAGCTTTTCCTCGCGGGAGGCCTTGCCGGGCACTTCGATCTCGGCCAACGACGCGGGCCGGCTGATGCTGCGGAGACGCTCTTCGGTGCGGCTGTTGCGCTGCGAGATGACCGACAGCAAGCTCCAGACGCCGATCAGGATGACGATGAAAACGATGGCGGGCAAAGCGATGGTGCCCAGGTCATTCATGGATGAAGTCCTTGATGAAAAGCGGTGAACGGCGCCGGGGCGACGACCCCGGCGGGTTCGGCTAGACCTTGATGTCCACGATTTTCTTGATGCAGACCATTCCCAGGAACATGAGCACCAGCGCGACGATGCTCATCTTGATGCCCAGTGGATCGGTCCAGAGTTTTTCGATGTAGTCCGGTTTCATGTGCAGCATGAGGATGAGCAACGCGAACGGCAAGCCGACGAGCACCACGCCGGAGAGCCGGCCTTCGGCGGTAAGAGCCCGCACCTGGCCGAGGATCTTGTAGCGCTCGCGGATGACGTAGCCGATCTTGTCGAGGATTTCCGCGAGATCGCCGCCGGTCTGCCGCTGGATGGCGACGGCGGTCACGAAGAAGCGCAAATCGAGGTTGGGGACGCGGACACACATGCCGCGCATGGCGTCTTCCAGCGCGATACCGAGGTTTTGCTCCTCGAAGACGCGGCCGAACTCGTCGGCGATGGGCGACGGCATTTCCTCGGCGACGACGTGCATGCCGGCCGACAGCGCGTGGCCGGCGCGCAGGGCGCGGGCGACCAACTCCAGGCCGTCGGGCAGCTGCCCGGCGAACAGCTTTAAGCGGACGCGGCGTTTGTTCAACAGCCACAGAAACGGCACCGAGAAGGCCACCATCATCACGACTGGCGCGACGGCGAGGCCGGCGGTCGATGACCCGCGAGCGCTGAGCACCATGAAGCTGAAGGTGCCGAACACCGCGGCGAGCACCAGGGCGATGCCGAACAGGGAACTGGGCCGGATATTGCAGTCGGCTTGCTCGAACAACTTGTCCATCGACAGGATTTCGGGCATCAAGGCGTCGAACAAGTTTTTCTTGTCGCTTTCCTTGACGCTTTCCTTCAGCAACAGTTCGGCGGCCGATTCCTTGCGCCGCTTGCCGACGATCGAGTCGAGCCGGTCGGCGGCGCGACTGGATTTCGGGTCGAGGAAGACAAACGCCAGCGCCGCGATCGCGACCGAAACGGTCATGAAGACGAGGCCGGCGATCATCCACGGAGGCAGGTTAGTCATGATGAAATTCCTCAGAGAAGATGCCGGGGAGCGGAACCCACGGGATTAATCTTTCAGGAGCACGCGTTCCTGGAACATGTTGGTCGGCAGCTTGATGCCCTTGGCTTCGAGCCGGCCCATGAAGGACGGCCGCACGCCGGTCGCCTCGAACTGGCCGAAGGTCCGGCCATTCTGGTCGATGCCGATCTGTTTGAAGCGGAACAGGTCCTGCATGATGATCGTGTCCTGTTCCATGTTCATCACTTCGGTGATGCTTGTCACCTTGCGGGGGCCGCCGGTGAGACGGTTGGCCTGGATGATGACGTCCACGGCCGAGCTAATCTGTTGGCGCATCGCCTTGATAGGCAGTTCGAAGCCGGCCATCATGATCATCGTTTCCAGACGGGACTGGGCGTCGCGGGGGGCGTTGGCGTGCAGCGTGGTCATCGAGCCTTCGTGGCCGGTGTTCATGGCCTGGAGCATGTCGAGCGCCTCGGCGCCGCGGCATTCGCCGATGATGACGCGGTCGGGCCGCATACGCAGCGAGTTGCGGACCAGGTCGCGCGTCAGCACCTCGCCCTTGCCTTCGATGTTGGCCGGCCGAGTTTCCAGGCGGACAATGTGGTCCTGCTGCAGCTGCAGTTCGGCGGCGTCCTCGATGGTGACGATGCGCTCGTCGCCGGGGATGAACGCGGACAGGGTGTTGAGGAGCGTGGTTTTGCCGCAGCCGGTGCCACCGCTGATGATGATGTTGAGGCGGGCCTTGATGGCCGCTTCCATCAGCATGGCCATTTCGGGGGTGAAGGCCTTGTAGTTGAGCAGGTCTTCGAGCTTCAGCGGGT
>JBBSES010000198.1:0-7983 GCA_038239465.1 Gemmatales bacterium | reverse complement strand
CGGCGAACACCTGCACCGCGGCATCGGCCTATATCTGTTGGCCCGGCAGCGCGCGGCCCTGCCCGACCCCGACGGCGAACTGACCAGCGAGGCGCTGCTGTGCAAGGCGGCGGGCGAGTTGACCGTCGCGCATCTGGAACGACCCGAGGAGGCACGGCCTTCGTATTACTTGCACGTCGTCTGGTCGCGTCTGGGGCAGAGCAAGCCGGCGCGGCGCAGCCTGCGCGACGCTCAGACGGCGGCACTGTTCACGTACTTGACGCCGCCCGAGCAGCGCGAACTACGGCTGGCCTCGCAGGGCGAACCTGGGACGCGCCGGATGAGGTGACGAGGTCACGCGCGCCGCGCCAACGCCCCTTCTCCCCGCGCGTTATACCCATTGACAATCGCCCCCGCGCGAGCGAAAAATCATGGGCGGTTCCTCCTCTCGTTTCCTGGATATCCACCATGACACGTCTGGCATTCCGATCTCTCGGCCTGGCGATCGCCCTGATACTTGGCGCGGCCGACCTATCAGCGCAGGAAAAGCTCTGGCCGCCCGACGGCGTCGGCGACGAGCAGCTGTATCAGAAAGCGCAGCAGGAGGCCGAGTTCAAGAGCGCGACCGCCCGCATGGGCGAATTTCGCCGCGGCGTCCGCGCGATGGCCGACGACGCCGAGGGGAACAAGGCGGCTCTCGCCAAGGCGGCCCGGTATTACGTCTATCGACTGACGTCGGCCATCTATCACGGCACCGATAGCGGCACCGCCTCGATCATCGGCATGAACTCCCTCGTCAGCGAGGCATCCGCCGCCCTGCTCGTCCCCGAGGCGCGCAAGAAGCAGCCGCCGCTGAACGAAAATCAGAAGAAATACCTGGCGGAACTGACGCGCGAGATGCACAAGGCGCTGCGCGAGGTCTTCAAGACCAACCGCGCCCCCGTGGTGCGCGTCAATGCGGCGCGGATGTTGGCTGCCGTGGCCGAAGCGGGCAACGAGGAAAGCATCGATACCCTCATCGCCCTGCTGCAAGATCCCGACGAAAGCGATGCCGTCCGCCTCTTCGCCCTGCGCGGCTTGAAGGAAGCGCTCGCCTATGGCACGCCGGAAAAGTCCGCCATCCAGACCGAGGCGCGGGAGTTGGCCGCCATCGCCGCGGCGCAGGCCTTCCTGACGCGGAAGATCAAGGAAATGCCGACCGAACCGGAGAAAGTGGAAGCCCTGCGTTACCTGCGCCGCGAGGCGGTGCGCGCCCTGGCCGCCAGTCGCCACGCGACGATGCCTAAGTCGAAGGACGAGGCCGGACGCACGGCCTGGTGGTTGCTGAAGGTCGCGCGCAAGGACGGCCTGACGCCCGAGTCGAGCCTGACCGAACAGGTCGAAGGAGCCATCGGCGCCTGTCAGCTCAATCCGAGCAAGGACTTGAACCTCGATTATGTCGCCTATCACGTCGGCGGCGCCATCGTCGATTTCGCGGCCGAATTCGCGCGCAAGAAGGGCGGCGACGACGCCGGCGTCTCCTGGAAGATCTACGCCGCCCGCCTCCTCGCCGGTCTCGACGACCTGCAGAGCCACGCCAAGGGGACCAAATCCGAGGCCTACGTCAACGAGATGGCCGGCAAGGCGCGCCTGGTCCTGCAGCCGATCGAGGCGGGCAAACCGACCGGCGACCCCGGCCCGTTCCAGAATTGGCTTCGCTCCAAGGCGCCGACCAACACGACCGTTTACAACGGCGTCGCCGACTCCACCATCAAAGCGGTGGAATGAAGCGCGTTCTTTAGGTTTCGCGCCTCGCGCCCCTGGACCTCCCCGGCTACAATGATGGGAGACGATGAAGTCGCCCTTCGCGGAGGTTGCCGACCGATGCTACGAACCTGTTTGCTCGCCGGGCTTGGCGCCGGCCTCCTCGCGTCGGCCGTCACGGGCGCGGCCCCGGAGTTGACCCCCGCGCAACGCGGCGAGCGAGCATTGCTCACCCGCGCTTTCACCGCGCCCACCATTTCTATCCCTTCATACCGAAGCGCCTGGAAGCAGTGGGAAGGCGATCTCAAGCAGGCCCCCGACAAATATGACGAAGCCTTCCGCGAGCGCTACGGCCTGCACCCGGCGCCGTATCCCAACCACGGCTACCCAATGGGGCTGCGCGAGGCGACGGGATTCTTCAACCAGAAAGCCATCAGTACCGATTGCCTGCTTTGCCACGGCGGCTCGATCCTGGGCAAGAGCTATGTCGGCCTGGGCAATTCGGCGCTCGATATCGAGTTGCTCTTCGGCGACCTGGCCAAGGGCGATGGCATGTCGGGCAAGATGCCCTTCCACTTCACCAACGTCCGCGGCACAACCGAGGCGGGCGGCTTCGCCGTCTTCTTGCTCGGCATGCGCGAACCGGACTTGCGCTTACGCATTCAATCGGTGGACCTGGATTTGCACGACGACCTGTGCGAGGACGCGCCGGCCTGGTGGCTGCTCAAGAAGAAGAAGACCATGTACTACAACGGCGGCAGCGACCAGCGCTCCGTTCGTTCGCTGATGCAATTTATGATGAGTCCGATCAATACGCCAAACAGCATCAAGCGCGAGGAAGAGATATTCGCCGACATTCGCCAATTTATCCTGTCGCTGCAGCCGCCGCCGTATCCGTTCGCCATCGACCGCGACCTCGCCGACAAAGGCGAGAAGGTGTTTCTCAATCATTGCGCCCGCTGTCACGGCACCTACGGCGCCAACTGGACCTATCCCAATAAGATCGTCCCCATCAAGGACATCGGCACCGATCCGAAGCGATACCAGGGGATCAGCGAGAAGTTCGCGCGCTACTACGATCGCAGCTGGTTCGGCAAGGAAGAGGCCGGCTGGCTGGTCGATGACCACGCGGCCCGCGCCTCGGTCGGCTACCAGGCGCCGCCGCTGGACGGCCTCTGGGCGACGGCTCCTTACTTCCACAATGGCTCGGCGCCGACGGTCGCCCACGTCCTGAATTCCAGGGAACGACCCAAGTTCTTCACGCGCTCCTACCGTACCGACAAAGACGCCTACGACAGCGACAATCTCGGCTGGAAAATCGAGGTCTTTAACCAAGGGGCCGATACGAAGCGGCCAGCGCACGAGCAGCGCAAGGTCTACGACACCACGCTTCCCGGACGCAGCAATGGCGGCCATACCTATGGCGACGATTTGATCGACGAACAAAGGCGCGCCGTCATCGAGTATCTCAAGACGTTGTAGAGGTCTGCCAAAAAGTTTGGATGAAAAGAGAAGATGGTCCAAATCGGTAAGGTCGCGCTTGACTCTCGAATAACGATTCGGGCAAAACGGGGCGCACTTGCACGCACGACGCAGTGCTTTATCCACCGCGAACATCTTGGCGTCAGGCCAAGGCACATGAGACGATAGCCCAGGCTCTCCGTTCGTTGCTCAGCCTTTGAAATCGGGCACATTTCACAGCGCAATTCTATTGCCGCGCCGCAAATCCGTGCCATCGCACACTCCTGAATCTCGTTATCTTTCCCCTTCGCGTTCCATTAAACGCCAAATATCGCGCGGGGCGGCGCAGGTTTTGCGATTGCCTTCCAATCAATCGAAGTGAGTTCCACGGCGAGAATCCACCGATTGCGAAAAACACCCCGCGCCTGGAAGTATCCGCGTCATGAAAATCGGCATCATCCAATGGTTTCGTTCGGTCGTTAACACAACCGCCCATCGCTGCTCATATCCCTTGGATCGCCTCACCTTCCGACCATCGGTGGAATGTCTGGAAGATCGAATTACGCCGTCCACCTTGACCTTGAACAACTTCAACAACAACACCGCAGCTTCGATCTCCTACGACGATCAAGCGGGCCATCGGGGAACGGACAATACACAACTCTCACAGCTTCGCGTCACCTATACCCCCGACGCCGGCGCGAGCGCGACGTTCAACACGTTTTGCATCGATCTCTTCCACACGATCAGTAACGGCGAAACCTACGGGGTCGCGCCTCGAAGCGATCTGTCCTCGGCCTATACGAACGGCAGTCGGATGGCCTATATCTTCGCCACATACGGCCTTCAGGACCTGAGCAACAATCCCGATCAAGCTTCGGCGGTGCAACTGGCGCTATGGGACCTGAGCCTCAACAACCACACTCCGGTCTCCTTCGGAGTGGACGCTGACGGCAGTTACAGTAGTGGCGACGATAAAGTGTTCAAGGCGTCTCTCAGCGGCAATTCGCACGCTTCCCAGATCGCCGCCACGACCGATGCGTACCTGAAAGCGTCGATCGGCGTCGCGACTCAGGGCAAATGGTTCGACGCCGCGAATCGTGGCCAAAGCCTGATCAACCCCATCATTGCCTCGGCGGCCAGCGGGATAAACTATACGTTTGGCGAGATCGGCTCCCCGCGTGTCGAAGGATCGCCATCGCAATCGGATGTAGGCAAGCGGCAGTTCCTGACTTCCACGCCGGCGACCGTTAGCGGGGGACCGGCCACGGTCGTGCGCGTCCTTAACTCAGCCACCGGACAAGAGCGATTTCGCACCGTGCCGTTTCCCGGTTTTCAGGGAATAGTACGCTTGGCCACGGCCGACGTGAACGGCGACGGCGTGGCGGATGTGATCGTCGCCGCGGGACCCGGTGGCGGCCCGCAAGTGCGCGTCTACGACGGCTCAACCGGGCAGCCACTCTCCGGTCCCCTGGGAAGCTTCTTCGCCATGACGCCGAGCTTCTCCGGCGGGCTTTGCGTCGCGGCGGGCGACGTCAACGGCGACGGTTTTGCCGATATCGTCGTCGGCGCGGATGCCGGGGGCGGACCACAAGTTACCGTCTTCAGCGGCCGCGACGGACACGTTCTGAGTAGTTTCCACGCCTTCTCGGCCTCCTTTTCCGGCGGCGTTCGAGTAGGCGTCGGCGACGTCAACGGCGATGGTTTCGCCGACGTCATCGCGGGCGCCGGCCCAGGAGGCGGTCCCCAAGTCGCCATATTCAGCGGCCGAGACTTCACCGCGATGAGAAGTTTCTTCGCCTTCGATCCGCGCTTCACCGGGGGCGTGTTCGTGTCGGCCGGCGATATCGACGGCGACGGCCTCGCTGACGTAATAACCGGCGCTGGCGCGGGTGGCGGCCCCCAAGTCACCAGCTTCCGCGGTTCGCATGGCACCATCCTGTCAAGCTTCTTCGCGTTCGATGCACGCTATACGGGTGGTGTCCGCGTGGGAAGCAGCGACGTCAACGGGGATGGACGATCCGATTTTCTGGTGGCCGCAAGTGAAAGCCCCGTGACGCAAGTCCGTATCCTCGACAGCACGAGTCTGGCCGAGCTGGACAACTTTTTCGCCTATAATGCAACTAGTTTCCCCGGCGGCGTCTTCCTTTCTGGTCGGACCCGGTAAGGACAAATGGCCTTGACGCCCCGCGATGTGGCGGTATCCTCCCGCCCACCATGAAAACATCCATCCGTCTCGCCCTGTGTGCCCTGGCGCTCGGCTGGCCCTCCGTGAGGGCCGCCGAGATAACGACGGGTCATATCGCCATCCTCGACAATGGCCGGGTGATCGAGGGCGACATCGAACGAGTCGGCGATCAACTGCGCATCCGCCGCAGCATCGGCGAAACCTGGCTGCCCGTCGCCAAAGTGCAATGCCTGTGCGCGACGCTAGAAGAGGCTTACGAGTTTCAGCGCCGTCAGGCCAATTTGCAAGACGCCGACGAGCGCCTCCGGTTGGCCAAGTGGTGCCACCTGCATGGCCTCAAGACGCAGGCGCTGGCGGAAATCACCGCCGCCGTCGAACTGCGGCCCGGTCATTCCGAGAGCCGGCGCCTCTTGCAGGGAATGCATCGGGCGGAAGCGAACCCCGCCGTTGCCGCAACGAAAGTGCCCACGGAAGGCGAAGTCGAAGCGGGACCACCGCCCGCCGTCGAGTACAACGCCGACGCGCTGGGCATGTTCGTCACCCGCGTGCAGCCCATCTTGATGAATACCTGCGCCCATTGCCACGCTGGTAACAAAGGCGGCAGTTTCAAGTTGTCACACTCCTACGAGGGAGAGTTGCTGAGCCGCAGGGCAACGCAGCAGAACCTGGCGGCCGTGCTGTCGATGGTCAACCGCGAACAACCGCAAGCGAGTCTACTGTTGGCGAGGGCGGTGAGCGTCCACGGCGCGGCGGAGCAGCCGCCGCTGAAGAATCGGCAAGTGCCCGCCTACCGGACGTTAGAGGAATGGGTACAGTTGGCGATGGTGAATACGCCGCGCCGCGAGCATGGAGCCGAGACGCGCGTGGCTCCCGAACCGCCGCCGGTGGCCGCCAAGGTTGTGGCCACGCCGCCGACGACGGCCGCCGAAACGCCGCCGCCGGTTTTCGCCGCTCCCCTGGCCATTACCGAACCGCCGCCGGCAGCGTCCCAGACGCCGGCCGACGACTTCGACCCGGCGATTTTCAATCGGCAGCCGCGGTAGAAAAGCTCGTTCGGACAAGATGAGGAATGATGAGCTGCCGGGCTTGCCACGCCGGGGATAAACCCCCGCCGCTTGGTCCGGCCGTTTCCCCGTGAGATCGCGCGTGAGAATAGTCGTCCGCAGCCGATCCTTGCCCGCGGTGCAGTACAACGCTTGCCGCCCCTTGACGTGCAAGCCGTACTGGTCGAAAACCAGCGTCTGCCACGGACAGGCCGCGTCGTCGGCCCACGCTTGCAGTCCGGGCAGCCGATTCCCTTTCTTGCGGCGGGCGCCGCGTTTGCCCGTCGGCGGCGGCGGCGGTTCGTAGAGCACGCCTTGCGGATGGACCTGTCTGATCAAGTCCACGTCGGCTGGCAGCGGCCGCAGCACGCTTTGGCTGGCGTAGGCGCTGTCGGCGCAAGCCACGAACGGACGCGAGGGGAACCACCCCGCCAGCAGGGTCAGCATTTCCACCCGCTACTGCGGCGCCTACATCAGCCTGGACCTGACCGGCGTGCGTCAACAAGCGTGCGGCGGTGGCGCCGCCGAGGGGCGGATGCCCTACGTGGCCATGGTCTACAACCCCGTGCCGAAGTTGCCCGAGGATTGTCCGCACCCGCCGCCGCCGAAGGCCGCCATGCAGGCGCGCTACCTGGCGGGCCTGTACGACCTCGACGAGCTGGGGACGCAACTGCGCAAGCGGGTCCAGTAGGCATGGAGCACGCCGAGGTCTGGATCGGCTTGACCGACGGCGGCAATGGCCTGGAGGTTTCCAATCTCCCTTCAGATTACGGCAAGCCGCGGGAAAATCCCATCCAAGTACCAGCTGCACACCCTCTTCAGAAAACCCCGGCGCAAAACGGTTGTCGCCCCTTTTGGCAGCTGGTAGAACTACCAATTCAGAATCGCCCCTCGCGCTCTCATCCCCGCACGGAGGTCACACCATGTTCCGCAACTTCTGGCGTTCGTCCCCTGCTCCCCGCACCCGACCCGCGAGCTTTCGGCCGCGCGTCGAGATACTGGAAGACCGAACGGTGCCCAGCACCGGCTTCGGCCTCTTCGCCAACCCGCTCGTGCCGGTCAGTCCGACGACCGGGGCCATCGTCGAGGGGGACTTCAACAACGACGGCAAGCGCGATCTCGCCGTGGTCGGCCGCACCATGGGCGGGCTGAACCAGGTCAACGTCCTCCTGGGCAACGGCAACGATACCTTTCAGAGTCCGATTGCCACGAACCTGCCCGACAACGCCAACGGCCAATTGTCCCTGGCCGTCGCCAACTTTGATAGCGACAATCTCCTCGACCTGGCCGTGACCAACAGCGTCTCCGGCCTCGCCACCTTCCTCTTCGGCAACGGCGGCGGTAGCTTCCCCGCGTCGTCGAGCTTGCTCGTCGGCATGGGCGCCGCCAGCGTGCTGCAGGCGGCCACTCCCGGACGCTTCGCCAACTCCGGCGGCATCGATCTCGCCGTCGCCGGCTCCGCCGACACCAACGTCTACCTCCTCCGAAATAACAACAACCGCACCTTCACCCAGACACAAACGGTCAACACCTTATTGACCGGCATCCGCTCCCTCGTCACCGGCGACT
>JBBSES010000197.1:0-7994 GCA_038239465.1 Gemmatales bacterium | reverse complement strand
CGCCGCCATTCTCGCCGCCGTTTATGGGCTGATTTCGATCACCGGCGGTACCATCGGATACATCAAGGCGGGCAGCGTCCCGTCCCTGGTCGCGGGCGGTGGCGCAGGGGTACTGCTGGTGGTGGCCGCGATTGGCGTCTTCTATCAACCAACGGCCGGCCTCATCGGCGCCGCCGTCCTGGCCATCGCCTTGATCGGCAATTTCGCGCCGAAGGTTCTGAACCCGTCGGACCTGCCGGAAAAGCAAGTGGGCAACATCGTGGCCATCGTGATGGCCATCGGCGGCATCGTCGTCTTGGTAGCGGCGGCCATCGCCCTGTTCACGGGATCGAGTTCGTCGAGCAGTTGACGGGCGGCATTTTTTCTTGGCGAGCGGAGGGGCGTAAGCTGGGTGTAAGCCCCCTGAGATTATACCTAGGGGGCTAATGCCCGCTCGCCCGGCTCTCCTTGACCGCCCATCTAGCAATTGGATGCCGATTATTTTCCTCGGGAGGAGATCCCGTGCCGCAGGTGTTTCACCGCAGTTTCAACACGCTCTCTCGCGCTTCGGTGTTTGGATCGTTGTTCATCCTCGGCTTCGTCGCCTGGGCGGTGAATGTGTTCGTCAATTCTTCTTATGCCACCAACCAGGGCGTCGTCCGCGAACAGCCGGTGCCTTTTAGCCACGAACATCACGTCACCGGCCTTGGTATCGATTGCCGCTACTGCCACGACGCGGCCGAAAAGTCGGCCCAAGCGGGTATGCCGCCGACGAAGACCTGCATGAATTGCCATCAACAGATATGGACGGGCAGCGCCACGCTCGCCCCCGTGCGCGCCAGCTTTCAAACCGACCAATCGCTCGCCTGGACCCGCGTGCATCGCCTGGCCGACTTCGCCTACTTCAACCACAGCGCTCATGTAAACAAGGGCTTCGGCTGCTCGACCTGTCACGGCGAGGTGCAAAAGATGCCGCTCGCCTGGCAGCACGGCACGCTGCTCATGAACTGGTGCCTCGATTGCCATCGGCAGCCAGAACGCTTCGTCCGGCCGCGCGACGAGGTCTACAACATGGACTGGCACCCGCCCGCCGATCAGGAACAGCAAGGGCGCGAACTGGTACGGAAGAACGGCATCCGCTCGCTGATGAACTGCTCCACCTGCCACCACTAAAGGACGCCATGAGTACCGGAGCGCCGCACTGGAGAGACGTGGCGAGCAAGGACGACGCCGAACGGCTGCGCGCTCTGGCGGAGACCGAATTCCCCGGTGGCGTCGAAGCGAGTCCCATCGATCGGCGCCGTTTCCTGGCGTTGGCCGGAGCGTCGCTGGGACTGGCCGGCCTATCGGGCTGTATGCGAGCGCCCGCGGAAAAGATAGTGCCGTTCGTGCATCCCGTCGAAGGCCGCGTGCCGGGCAAGCCGCTCTACTACGCCACGTCCATGACGCTCGCGGGCAGCGCCACGGGCCTTCTCGTGGAAAGCTACGAGGGGCGTCCCATCAAGGTGGAAGGAAACCCGGCGCATCCGTCGAGCCTCGGCGCTACTGACGTTTTCGCTCAGGCATCAGTCCTCGGGTTGTACGACCCGGATCGCTCGAAGACGGTCACGTACCTCGGGCGGCCGCGCATAATGGGAGACTTGGCCGGGCCGCTGCGTGAAGCATTGGCCACGGCCAAACACGGCAAGGGCCTGCGGATATTAACGGAAACCGTAGGCTCGCCCTCGTTGATCCGCCAGCGGGGAGAACTCCTCGAACGGTATCCCGAAGCGCGTTGGCACAGCTACGAACCGGCGATGAGTGGTGCCGCCAGCGCCGGCGCCCGCATGGTCTTCGACCAATCCGTTCGCACCCATTACGACTTGAGCAAGGCTGACGTGCTGGTGGCCCTCGACGCCGACTTCCTCGGAAGCGGGCCGGGACATCTGCGTTACGCCCACGATTTCGCGGCGCGGCGGCGCGAACCGCTGACGGCCGAGCGCATGAATCGGCTCTACGCCGTCGAGCCGACACCCACCATCACCGGAGCGCGCGCCGATCATCGCTTGCCCGTGCTGGCCCGAGATGTGATTCACGTCGCGCGGGCGCTGGCGAATGCCTTGGGAATCGGTAAGTGGACCGACGCGCCGCCGGATGCCGCGACCGCCTCTTTCGTGCAAGCGCTGGCGGACGACCTGCGTTCGCGGCGTCCCGGAACCACCTTGGTCGTCGCCGGCGACAACCAACCGGCCGCCCTCGCGGCGCTCGTTCAGGCCATCAACCGTCACCTCGGCAACTTTGGCGGCACCGTGTTGCATACCGGAGTTTCCGAGGCACCGGAGGACGCTGGCCTATCGTCGTTGGTCGAGTTGGCAAGCGACATGCGCGAGGGGCGCGTGACGACGCTCGTGAACTTGAGCGGCAATCCGGTCTACACCGCCCCGGCCGACCTCGGCTTCGCCGACGCCATGAAGCGCGTGCCGCTGTGCGTCCATCTCGGGCTGTACCAAGACGAGACGGCCGACTATTGCCAGTGGCACATCCCCGAAGCCCACTACCTGGAAGCGTGGGGCGACGCGCGCGGACACGACGGCACCGCCAGCATCGCGCAACCGCTGATCGCGCCGCTCTACGCCGGCAAATCGGCGTTGGAAGTCGTCGGTATGCTCTCCGGCGAACCGGGCCGCAGCGGATATGAAATGGTGCGCGAGACGTGGCAAGCGCACGGGAGCAAGCAGGCGGGCGGCTTCGAGACGTGGTGGCGGCGGACCTTGCACGAAGGCGTCATCGCCGGGTCCGCATCGCCGACGATCGAACCGCGCTGGCGCGACGATTGGCAGGCACGCGCCGGTTTGAATGGCGCCGCGCCCGCGCGAAATGCCGGCCCCTTGGAGATCGTCTTCCGGCCCGATCCGACCGTCTTCGATGGCCGCTTCGCCAACAACGGCTGGCTGCAAGAACTGCCCAAGCCGTTGACGAAACTCACATGGGAAAACGTCGCTCTCATCAGCCCGGCGACGGCGCAGGCGCTCGGCATCAAGGCCGCCACCGAAGGGCCGCACGCCGGCAGTCACGGCGAAGCGATCGCGCCTGTCGTCGAACTGACCTACGGCGGTCAGACGCTGCGGGCGCCGGCCTGGGTCTTTCCGGGGCAGGCCGACGGCTCGATCGCCGTTCACCTCGGTTATGGCCGCACGCGGGCCGGCACTCTGGGAAGCAACATTGGCTTCGACGCCAATCGACTACGCGCCTCCGCGGCGCCGCACTTTGGCCCCGGCCTCGACATTCGCACCACGACCACGACGACCACGCTCGCCTGCACGCAGCTGCATCAATCGATGGTGGACCGCCAGCCCGTGCGAACCGCCGACCTCGCCACGTTCTTGAAAGAACCACGTTTCGCCCAGGAATCGGCCCATACCGAAGGAGGCGACCGGCGCCATCCGCTGACGCTCTACCCCGACGATCATCCGATGAAGGGGCCGCAATGGGGCATGGTCGTCGATCTGAACGCCTGCACCGGCTGCGGCGCCTGCGTCGTCGCCTGCCAGGCGGAAAACAATATCTCGGTGGTCGGCAAGGAACAGGTGGCGCGCGGCCGCGAGATGCACTGGATGCGCATCGACCGCTACTTCTCCGGCGACTCGGCCAACCCGACGGCCCACGTCCAACCCGTCATGTGCATGCACTGCGAGAACGCCCCCTGCGAACTCGTCTGCCCCGTTGAGGCGACCACGCACAGCCCCGACGGCTTGAACGAAATGACCTACAACCGCTGCGTCGGCACCCGCTATTGCTCGAACAATTGTCCCTATAAAGTGCGCCGTTTCAACTTCCTCGCCTTCGCCGACTACGCCACGGCGAGCTTGAAACTGCTGCGCAATCCCGATGTCACCGTGCGCAGCCGCGGCGTGATGGAGAAATGTACCTACTGCGTGCAGCGCATCCGCGAGGCCGAGATCGACGCCAACAACCGCAAGCGTCCCCTGCGCGACGGCGACGTGATAACCGCCTGCCAGGCCGTCTGTCCGACGCGGGCCATCGTCTTCGGCGACATCCACGATGCGAATAGTCAGGTGGCGAAGCTGCGCGAGAGCCAGCGCAATTACGGCCTCCTGGAAGAACTGAACACGCGGCCGCGGACGACCTACCTGGCGTCGGTGCGCAATCCCAATCCTCGGCTGGAGACCCGTTAGCATGAGCGCGGAAGTCCATGCCGAAACGCCGCCCGTTCGAACGCCCGCCGGGTCTCCGGTCCTGGCGCCGGGCCACGATTTCGCCACCGTCACGGACAAGATCAGTGCCTTGGTACTGACCCGGCCCACGTCGCGCGGCTGGTGGATCGGCTTCAGCCTGTCCTTCGCGCTCGTGATGCTGCTGCTCTACACCATCGCCTATTTGCTCACCACGGGCGTCGGCATCTGGGGCATCAACGTGCCGGTCGGCTGGGGTTTCGCCATCGTCAATTTCGTCTGGTGGATCGGCATCGGCCACGCCGGCACGCTGATTTCCGCTATCCTGCTGCTCTTGCATCAGCAGTGGCGCACGTCGATCAACCGTTTCGCCGAGGCGATGACGCTGTTCGCCGTCGCCTGCGCCGGCCTCTTCCCGCTCTTGCACATGGGGCGGCCGTGGTACTTCTACTGGCTCGCTCCCTATCCGAATTCCATGCAGCTGTGGCCGCAGTTCCGCAGTCCGCTCGTCTGGGACGTGTTCGCCGTCTCTACGTATTTGCTGGTATCGCTGATGTTCTGGTACGTCGGCCTCGTGCCCGACATGGCCACTCTGCGCGACCGCTCGACGAGCAGGCTAGGCCGCGTCGTCTATGGCATCCTGGCGATGGGCTGGCGCGGCTCGGCCCGGCACTGGTATCGCTACGAATCGGCCTATGGCTTGCTCGCCGGCCTGGCGGCGCCGTTGGTCGTCTCGGTCCATACCGTCGTCAGTTTCGACTTCGCGGTGAGCGTCTTGCCGGGCTGGCACTCGACCGTCTTTCCGCCCTACTTCGTGGCCGGCGCCATCTATTCAGGTTTCGCGATGGTGCTGACGTTGGTCATCCCCATCCGCGCCATCTATGGCCTCGAAGACTTCATCACCTCGCGCCACTTGCAGAACATGGCCAAGGTGCTGCTGGCGACCGGCCTCATCGTCGCCTACGGCTACCTCATGGAAGCGTTCGGCGCCTTCTATAGCGGCAATCCCTACGAGCGCTACCTGCAAGTCAATCGCATGATCGGTCCCTACGCGCCCATGTATTGGTCTCTGCTGGTTTGCAATGTCCTCGGCCCGCAACTGTTGTGGTTCCGCGCCTTCCGCACCAACCCCGTGCTGCTGTTCCTGGTGTCGCTAGTCGTTAACGTCGGCATGTGGCTGGAGCGCTACGTCATCGTGGTCGTCAGCCTGCACCGCGATTTCTTGCCGTCGTCATGGGGCATGTACTCGGGGACCGTATGGGACTGGGCGATGTTCGCAGGCACTATTGGCCTGTTCCTATCGCTGGTGTTCCTGTTCCTGCGCTTCCTGCCGGTCATCTCGATCTTCGAGATGCGGACGCTGTTGCCGGAAGCCAAGGTCAAGGAGGAACACGGATGAACCTGCCGCCCTACGGCATGTTGGCCGAGTTCGACTCGGCGACGGCGCTGGTCGCGGCGGCGCGGCAAGCGACCGCCGCCGGCTACCGGCGCGTGGACGCCTTCACGCCGTTTCCGATCGAGGAACTGGAGGAAGCATTGGCCATCAAGCCGACGGTGCTGCCGTTACTGGTCTTGCTCGGCGGCATCGCCGGCGGCGCGGGCGGCTACTTCATGCAGTATTACGCATCGGTCATCGCTTATCCGTTGAACATCGGCGGCCGGCCGTTTCACAGCTGGCCCATGTTCATTCCCATTACTTTTGAGATGACGATCCTGGTCGCGGCGCTGACGGCGGTGCTGGGCATGTTGGCCCTCAACGGTTTGCCGATGCCGTACCACCCGGTCTTCAACGTGCCGCGCTTCGCCCTGGCCAGCCGCGATCAATTTTTCCTCATCATCGAAGCGGCCGACGCGAACTACGATGCCGAACGCACGCGGCAATTCCTCGATGGCTTGCGTCCCGTGAACGTGTGGGAGGTTCCCCATTGAATAATCCACCTCTCCTTGGCAAGACGGCGTGCTTGATGCTCTGCCTGACCGCGGCACTCGGTTGCCGCCAGGAAATGGCGCGGCAGCCGAGCTATCGCCCGTGGGCGCCGAGCGAATTCTTCGCCGATGGCCGCGCCGACCGGCCACCGGAAGCGGGCACCGTGGCGCGCGGCCAGCTGCAAGACGACGCTCTCTTCCACGAAGGCCGCGGCCCGAATGCGTCATCGGCCGCGTCCCTCACGGCACTGGGCGGCGACCCGTGGCTCGCCGTCGCCCTGGCCCTCGGGGCCGTCGACGAGCCGACCGATCGCTTTCCGTTCGCGGTCACGGAAGAGGTGCTGCACCACGGCCGGCAGCGCTTCAATATCTATTGCGCTCCCTGTCATGGCCGCCTGGGTAACGGCAATGGCCGCATCGTGCAGCGCGGCTACGTTCAGCCGCCGACGTTCCATAAGGCCAAATGGCGCGAGGCTCCGGACGGCCGTATTTTTCAGATCATCACGCAAGGCAAGGGAGCGATGCCGAGCTACGCGGCGCAGATTCCTCCGGTGGATCGCTGGGCCATCATCGCCTACCTCCGTGCTCTGCAATTGAGCCAAAACGCCCTCGCCGACGACTTGCCGGCCGAGGCACGCCGGCAACTGGAAGGGGGCCAGTGACGTGAGCGCCGCGCTGCCCACCTCTCATTTTCTGGACAATGCCCGACGCCCCGCGTTCATCGTGGGCGCGTTAGCCCTCGCGCTCGTCGTCGGGCTGGGCGTGGTCTGGCCCGCGCAATTCTTTCGCTCCTATCTCATCGCCTTTTTCGCCTGGCTCGCCGTGCCGCTGGGCTGCCTGGCGCTGACCATGATCCACCACCTGACCGGGGGCGCGTGGGGTCTGGCGTTGCGGCGCGTCGCGCGGGCGGCGTATCGCACCTTGCCGCTCCTTGGCCTGTTCTTCTTACCGCTGCTCTTGGGGATGCCCGAGTTGTACCCGTGGGCGCGGCCCGAGGTGGTCGCTCACGACGTTCTGCTGCGCGAAAAGAGCGCCTATCTCAACGTGCCGTTTTTCGCGGTCCGCGCCGGAGTCTACTTCGTTATCTGGATCGTGCTGGCTTATATTCTCAGCCGTCCCGCCGATGACGAGGGGACGCGGCGCTCGCGGGCGCTCAGCGGGCCGGGCCTGGCGCTCTTCGGCCTGACCGTCACGTTCGCGGCCATCGACTGGGCCATGTCGCTGGAACCTTTATGGTTCTCGTCCATCTACGGCGCCATGATCGCCAACGGAACCATGCTGGCCGGCCTCGCCTTCGCGGTGATGCTGACGCTTGCCTTTGGTCAACCAACCATCCCGACCGACGTGCTACGCGACCTGGGCAACTTGATGCTAGCTTTCACCATGCTCTGGGCCTATCTGGCCTTTTCACAGCTGCTGCTCATTTGGTCGGCCAACTTGCCCGAGGAAATCCCCTGGTATCTGCGCCGCCTCGACCACGGCTGGCAGTGGGTGGCACTGGCGTTGCTCCTGCTGCAATTCGTGGTGCCGTTTGGACTGTTGCTGTCGCGCGCGATCAAGCGCGATCCACGCAAGCTCGCCCTGGTTGCCGGCCTGATTTTCACGATGCGTTTCGTCGATACCTGGTGGACGCTGGCCCCCGCGTTCGCCGGCGAGTCGATGGCCTGGAGCGCGCTCGACCTGGCCGCTATCGTCGGCGTTGGCGGTCTGTGGCTGGGCGTCTTCCTCAGTACCTTGCCGCCGGAGGTGCCCGCATGAACGACACGCCTTTACCCGACGATCATGGCGTCCGGCACGAAACCACCGACGTGGCGGCGCGCGGCATCTTGCTGTTCGCAGGCGGCCTGGCACTCGTCATCGCGGCCACCGTCGGCGGCATCCTCTGGATGGTCGCCGTCTACGCGCGCGATGCTCAAT
>JBBSES010000196.1:0-7996 GCA_038239465.1 Gemmatales bacterium | reverse complement strand
GGGGCGCTGATGCGACCCCGCACTCGGGGCGCTCACGCGACCCCGCACTCGGGGCGCTCACGCGACCCCGCACTCGGGGCGCTCACGCGACCCCGCACTCGGGGCGCTCACGCGACCCCGCTCGCCGCCATTCGTGAAAAAAACAAAAAAAATTGATAGCAGTGTCGCCCGGCGTGGCAGTTTAGAGAGGAGAGCGAAAGTCGCTCCTCCCGAGGGACCCGCCCGATGGCTGCCGACCGGCTCCGCAACGCGATCCGCCGTACCCTGCAAAGTTTGCAGAATACCGGCGATTTATCCGATGGGGAACTCGTGCGCATGTTCGTCGCCGAACGCGACGAAATCGCCTTCGAGGCACTCGTCCGCCGTCACGGGCCGATGGTGCTGCGCGTGTGCCAACGGCTGCTTGCTAGCCGCGAAGACGCCGAGGAAGCATTTCAGGCGACGTTCCTGGTTCTGGTCCGCAAGGCATCCGCCATAGGTAAACCGGACCTGGTAGGGCCGTGGCTCCACGGCGTCGCCCAACGGGTGGCGCGAAAAGCGCAAGCGCGCGCTAGCCTGAAGCAGAAGCGCGAGCGCGGCGGCGATGATCTGGCCGAGGTAGCGGAAGCGTCCCCCGACGGCGCCAACGATTGGCCCGACCTGCGGCCGGTCCTCGACGAGGAATTGAGCCGCTTGCCCGACCGCTATCGGGTGCCGATGATCCTGTGCTACCTGGAAGGTAAGACCAACACCGAAGCGGCCGAGCAATTGGGCTGGGCGCGCTGGACGCTGGCCACCCGGCTTTCCCGCGGCCGCGATATGCTTCGCAAGCGATTGACGCGGCGCGGCCTCGCCTTGGCGGCCGCGGCGGTCGGCGTCTGCCTGGAGAGGGAAGCGACGGCCGCCCAGACCGTATCGGCCGCGGCCCCGGTGCTGAAACTCTCCGCGGCGGGCAGCGGCAGCCTTGGCGGTGCTTCGCTAGCGACCCTGGCCGACGGAGTGAGGGAAGCGTCGCTCGGGCGGCTCAAAGTTTTCGTTGTCGCCGCGTCCGTGCTGGTGACGACGGCCGGCATCGGCACGCATCTGGCCTTGCGAAACGTAAACGTTTTGCCGGAGATTCAGGCGGAAAACACGCCGCCGACGGACGAAGCGCCGCCGCTGGGCTTGAACGCCAGCCTGCGGGGGCGACGACCGTTCCCCGACGATAACTTGTGGAACCAGGAGATCGCCTCGGCCCCGGTCGATCCCGATTCGGAGACGTACATCGCCAGCATCGGTGCCGATAAGCCGCTCTTTGGCTTCTTCGGCGCGCCGCTCTGCGGCGTGGCTCGGGGCATCCCGTATGTCGTCGTGTCCGGCCGGCAGCCGCGGGTGCCGATGCAATTGACCAAAGCCATGCCGAGTGACGAAGGGCCGTACCCGATACCGCCCGATGCTCCCGTGGAAGGCGGCATTCCGGGGGTTTTCGATCGACAGATGATCGTTCTCGACCGGGACCACTGGAAGCTTTACGAACTGCTCAATCCCCAGAAGCAGGGGAATGGCTGGCACGCCAGCTGCGGCGCGGTGTTTGATTTAAATTCGAACGCGGTTCGGCCGTGGGGAACGACCTCCGCCGACGGCGCCGGCTTGCCGATCTTCCCCGGCCTCGTCCGCTACGACGAGGTCATGGAACAGAAAGAAATCCGCCACGCCCTACGCTTCACGGTCATGCATACGCGGCGAGCGTTCGTCGCCCCGGCCCGGCATCATTTCGCCAGCCGGTCGCGCGATCCGAAGTTGCCGCCGATGGGGATGCGCGTGCGGCTCCGGGCCGATTTCGACGTGTCCGGCTTCCCGCCCTCCATGCAAGTGGTGCTGCGGGCGCTGAAGAAGTACGGCATGTTCGTGGCGTCGCACGGCAACGATTGGGCGCTTTATGGCGCGGCCGACGACCGCTGGAACAACGACGAGGTCGCTACCCTGGGCCGCATCAAGGGCCGCGATTTCGAGGTGGTGAAGATGCACAACGTTCAGAGCCGAGAGATGCCGCCGAAGGAAGAGCGGTAAGCGAATCAAACCGCGGCCGGCGCGGAGGCGACCGGAGAGAGAGGCTTTTTTGGCAGGAGGGCCGATCGACCGGTCCCTTCCGCCGCGCCGCGGAATGTTTTTTCCTCACTCCTGCCTTGTTTCCCGCCATCCCGCCCTACTTGCCCATCCGTCAAGGGGATTGTCATGCTCACCTTCTGGGGCCGCGAAGCCGGCCATGCTCACCTTTCCCGACGCTCGTTCCTGCAGGTCGGTGCCCTTGGCGCCGGCCTGTCGCTGGCCGACCTGTTTCGCCTCCGCGCCCACGCGGGTAACGAGGCAAAGGCGCGGCGCAAGAGCGTCATCATGGTCCTTCTCGGCGGCGGTCCTTCGCACATCGACATGTATGACATGAAGCCGGAAGCTCCGGTCGAGATGCGCGGCGAATTCAAGCCGATCCGCACCAACGTGCCGGGGTTCGACATCTGCGAACTGTTTCCCGAACAGGCCAAGATCGCCGATCGACTGGCATTGGTCCGCAACCTGCGCATGAGTACCAGCGACCACAGTCACGAGCAAGAATGCCTCACCGGCTTTATGACCGTGCCCGGCGTGCCTGGCGCGTCGGGCGATCCCCGGCCCGCTTTCGGCTCGATCGTCAGTCGTTTGCGCGGTGGGAACGATGTCATACCGTCGTACATCAGCCTGTCCGGTCAACACCAACACAGGGAGATTCCGCTACACCTGGGGCCTTCCCATCGTCCCTTCCATGCCAGTGGTCCCGACGTGGAAAACCTGAACCTGCCCAAGACCGTCACGCTCGACCGCTTGGGCGACCGTCAGGCGTTGCTGCGTTCGCTCGATAACGTGCAGCGCTCGGTGGACGTTCGCGGCGACCTGGTTGGCCTCGACGCTTACCAGGCCAAGGCGTTCGAGATGCTCGGCACCAACCGTGCCCGCGACGCCTTCGATCTCAACCGAGAGCCGGATCGCGTCAAGGTCCGCTACGGCATGACGCCAAACGTGGTGTCCTACGACCCCCGGTACATCACCGGCAGCCAATTCTTGACGGCGCGGCGTCTGGTGGAAGCCGGCGTGTCGGTGGTCACGCTGAACTTCGGGGCATTCGGCCACTGGGACACGCACGCCGAGAATTTCAGCAAACTCCGCCAGTATCTGCCGGCGTTGGACGTGTGCATCTCCGCCCTGGTCCGCGACTTGAACGACCGGGGATTGGACAAGGACGTGGCCGTCTGCGTGTGGGGCGAAATGGGCCGCACGCCGCAAATCAACAAGGAGGCGGGCCGCGACCACTTGGGGAATGCCAACTTCGTGCTGCTCGCCGGCGGCGACTTCAAGCGCGGCCAGGTGATCGGCGCCACGGACAAGCGCGGTGAACGTTGCGTCGGCCGTCCCTACCGGCCGCAGAACGTGCTGGCCACCCTGTACCAGCACCTCGGCATCGACACCGACATCAGCTTCCCCGACCACAACGGCCGGCCGCTCACGTTGCTCGACGACCGCGCCCCAATTGCCGAACTGTCGTAAGTATTCCACTGACGCACCGCCACCGCCAACCCCGAGGCCGCGATGCTTGCCGCGCGACGATTCCTGCTCTTGCCATGCGTTTTGACCCTCGGCGTCTGCTGGCTATCGGCTGCCGACGTCGATCCGCGCGCCAAGAAGCGCATCGACGAGTTGGAAAAAATCCTTCCCGATCTGGAGAAGGCGGCGGACGAGTGCGAAAAGGCAATGGCTCCGCTCGGCGACACCATGAACGCGACCGTCGCGGATTCGGTCAACGCCGCGCGGCTGCGGATCGGCTGCGTCCACAGTCTGCGGAACATGATCGCTCAGCAGCCCAACTTCCTGATCTACGGCTTCGATCCGGAACTGATCCAACGCTGGAAGGCCAACATGACCCATTACCAGGCGTGCGCCAAGACGGCTAAGGATCCCTACGCCGGACTCGCCACGGGGACGCGCGCCGTGCGTTCGCCGATCGACGGGCAAATCCTCTTTTACCATTTCCGTCTGCCAAAGAATTACGACGCCAAGCGGAAATATCCCCTGGACGTCGAGTTGCACGCTGGTGCCGGATTGCTTTGGCAAGCCTCGTGGGTGGACCGCGCCGTGAACCCGTCCCGCGAGGACGCCATCTACATGAGCCCGTGCGGCCGAGGCAACAACAGTTACGTCGCCATGGGCGAGGTGGCCGTCATGGACGCCATCCGCGACGTGAAGCGCCACTATTCCGTGGACGAGAATCGAGTCACCATCGGCGGCGCCAGTATGGGCGGCAGCGGCGGCTTTCGCATGGCCGCGCTTCATCCCGACGTCTTCGCGGCGGCGCATTCGCTGACGGGCGGCGCCAACTACGGCGTGGCCCCCATCGGCGATGGCCGTTACGACGCCACTATGCTCGTCGATAACTTCTGCACTACCGGCATGTGCATCTGGGACGCCCCCAAGGAGGGCTGGTACAAGCAGAATCATCAGTTCGCCGACGACCTGCGCGCCCGCGCCAAACAATATGCCGGCTCCTACTCAAACCTCGAATTGACGGATCCCAACGGCGGCCACGGCATCATCGACCGCAAGCTCCAGCAAGAAGGCAATGACTGGATCCGCAAGCAAGTCCGCGATCCGTACCCCAAGCGCGTGGTTTACAAGACCTATAACCTCCGCTATGACGGCGCCTACTGGGCGCGTATCGATACCGTCGTGAACCCCGAACTGCCGGCGCGGATCGAGGCGGAACTCGACGGCGGCAAAGTGCGGGTGGCCGTCGAAAACGTGGACCGCTTCCATCTGGACTTGAAGGGGCCACTCGTGGGGCAGGCCGACGCCCTGGAGGTTGCCGTCAATGGCGGCGCCGCGATTCGGGCAGCGGCCGGCGGCACCGTTTACTTCTCTATGAAAGGCAAGGAATGGGCCGTCGCCGACCAGCGCTACCCCGCCGGGTTAATCAAGAAACAGGGCCTGTCCGGCCCGGTCCAGGACGTATTCATGGACCGACCCGTCTTGATGGTTTATGGCACCCGAGAAAAGCGCGAGCCGGCCGCCGCCGAGAAGATGGTCGATGAGGCGGTACTGCGTCTGCTCGGTCCCGGCGACGGCGCCGTCACGTTGCATACCGGGTTTCGTCGCAAGGCCGACCGCGACGTGACCAAGGAAGACCTTACCGACCATCACCTCGTCCTGTTCGGCACGCCGAAGCAAAACGAACTGCTCGACAAGATGGCCGGCAGCTTGCCCGTGAAGTTTCTGCCCGACGGCGTCGAAATCGCCGGCAAGGCACATCGGGGCGAAGGAGTCGGCCTCGTCATGGTCTATCCCAACCCGCTGAACCCGGAGCGTTACGTCCTCTTGCTGCCGGAGAGTTACTCCGGTGACTCGCCGATGGCTTACCCCGATTGGCTGGTGGTCAAGACCGTTGGCAAGGGGGAGGCCGGGCGCCAGCAGGTTTTGGCTAAAGGCAATTTCAGCGCGAAATGGAAATAGGGCACCATGCGGTCGGGTGGTGGGAAAATCAGATCAGTTCGGCACTCGTCTATCGGGGGGAGCGGATATTTCTTCCCTGCGGTCGGACGTACCATGAAAAGAGCATCCCTTTCGATGGCCGTGCTTTGGGTGGCTGGCGCGGCCTTCGTGGTCCTGGCGAATTCGGGCGAAAGGGAACGTGGCACCGAATTGGCCAGGGTCGAGCGAAAGCTATGCGGCGCCTGGGAGGGCCAAACGGGATGCAGCGGCGATTTTCGCTTTCGCGCGGATGGAACGTTCGAGTTAAAACATTACGGTCCCGGCGGTATGGAAATGACCGGCAGCTGGCGAATGCGCACCATCGTTCAGCCTCCGACGCTCATCCTCACCCGCGGCCGATCGGAAGATCCCGACGAGGTGGGCAAGACGCTGGAGTTCAAGGTGGTGCATCTAGATGCGAAGGCCCTGCGGCTCAAGAGCGGCCCCAACACGATTCATGAATACGAGCGCGTGAAACCGTAAGGCATCGCTTTCGCGCAGTGGACCGGAAGATAGCTACCCCACGAACCACTCCGGCGTCACCAGCCAGCGCAGCACGCCGGCGCTCTTGCCGACGCCGCCGTGCGTCGTCACCGCCGCCACCCCCGCCTTCGCCAAATCGAGTTGTGCCTTTTTACTGCCGATGAGCCAGCCCAGATGAGTACACAAATCCGGCTGATGGCCGACCAGGCCGACGGCGCCTTCGGTGAGGTCGCCGAGAACGCGGGCCAACTTCTTCGTCTTGCCGCCGAGGGTTAGCTCCTGGCACACCACCAGGCGCGGGGCTTTCTCGGTCCAGTGGCCGAGCATCCCTTCCGCGGTTTGCCGGGCGCGCAAGAGCGGGCTGGTCAGCAACACGTCCAGGCGCACGCCGACCCGTTGCAAGCCCGCCGCCAGCGCCTGGCATTGCGCCTTGCCAGCGTCGCTGAGCGGCCGGTCGCCGTCTTCCGTGACGTTCTCGGCGCCCAACGGCAGCGCGTCGGCATGGCGGATCAAGTAGATGTCCATCGCGTCCCTTTCTCGATCTTCACACGCTCCTCACGGCACTGCCCTATTCGATGGTGGGCCAATTCTCTTATAATCCTTTATCTATCGGTGCCAGGCCGCCGTGTCTCTCCCGCGGCCACGCAATTATCGAGAAAGCCAGGTATGAAGAAGCGTTCCGATCTCCGCAACGTCGCCATCATCGCTCACGTCGATCATGGCAAGACCACGCTCGTCGACGAGATGATGCGTCAGTCCGGCCTGTTTCGCGTCGAGGAACTCGAACGGCTCCAGGGCGGGCAGCATGGCCTGATCCTGGATTCCAACGACCTCGAACGCGAGCGCGGCATCACCATCCTCGCCAAGAACATCGCCCTGCAACTGGGCGACGTGAAGGTGAACATTATCGACACGCCGGGCCACGCCGACTTCGGCGGCGAGGTCGAGCGCGTCCTGAAGATGGCCGACGGCGCCGTGCTGCTCGTCGATGCCGCCGAGGGACCGCTGCCGCAGACGCGCTTCGTGCTGCGCAAGGCCTTCGAGTGCGGCCTGCGCCCCATCGTCGTCGTCAACAAGATCGACCGGCCCGACGCCCGATCCGTGGACGTACTCAACAGCGTCTTCGACCTCTTCGTCGAGTTGGACGCCGACGACGCCACCCTGGAATTCCCGACGGTCTACGCCTCGGGACGCGACGGCATCTCGACGCTCGACCTGGCCGTGCCGGCCGTCGATTTGCGGCCGCTGTTCGACACCATCATCAAGCACGTGCCGCCGCCCGAGGTGGACGCCGACGCCCCGCTGCAAATGCTGGTGGTCACGCTCGACCATAGCGATTACGTCGGCCGCATCGGCATCGGCCGCGTCGTCGCCGGCAAAATCCGCAAGGGCCAACGCATCGCCTTGCTCAAGCGCGACGGCAAGCGCATCGAGGATACCGTCGCCCAGCTGTACACTTTCGCCCGCCTCGGCCGCGTCGAAACCGACGAGGTCAGCGCCGGCGACATTTGTGCCGTCGTCGGCATCGAGGAAGTGGACATCGGCAACACCATCGCCGACCTGGAAAACGCCGTCGCCCTGCCGCCGATCATCGTGGACGAGCCGACGCTCGACATGACCTTCCGCATCAACGACTCGCCCTTCTGCGGCCAAGAAGGGCAGTACGTCACCAGCCGGCAGCTGCGCGACCGCCTCATGAAGGAACTGGAATCGAACGTCGCCCTGCGCGTGGTGCCGAGCCTCGAACGCCGCGACGAATTTCGCGTCAGCGGCCGCGGCATGTTGCACCTCGGCATCTTGCTGGAGACGATGCGCCGCGAAGGGTACGAGCTATCCGTCGGCAAGCCGCGCGTCATCACCAAGGAAATCGACGGCAAGGAACACGAGCCGATCGAGTACCTCGTCGTCGAGGTGCCGCCGTCCTCTCTGGGATCGGTCATGGAACTGGTCGGCAACCGCCGCGCCGAGTGCCTGAAGCTCGACACGCGCGGCGAGATGAGCCACG
>JBBSES010000195.1:0-7999 GCA_038239465.1 Gemmatales bacterium | reverse complement strand
TAGCGGAGATGCTTTCCGTGGATGCCGCGCTTGATATGTACCGTCAACACGTCGATGAGCAGCCATGTTGTGACGAAGGGCTATTTGGCGATTTGTTGAAGCGCTACCGGGCGGGCGATGAGTCGGCCGCCCGCGCAATCTCCGCCAGTTGCTTGCGTCTGGCCATGCGCATGGCCGAGGCTCGGGCGGATGCGTTTCCCTCGTGGCCGGTTTTGGACGTGGTTCAGGAAGCGAACGTCGGCTTGATGGAGGCGATCCTTACCTTTCCCAGCAGCGAGTTGCGCGAGTTCCTGCCGCATGTCGAAGACAAAATTAACCGGCGCCTGACATCCCTGGCTTGATCGATAAACGGAGAGCCTTCCATGCCGAAGAAGTCCCTCGCCGACCTGCGCGACTTGCGCGACAAGCGCGTCCTCGTCCGCGTCGATTTCAACGTCCCGCAAGACGCCTCGGGAACGATCACCAACGACCGCCGCATCCGCGCCGCGCTGCCGACGCTGCGCCATATTCTCGACGCCGGCGCCAGCGCCGTGTTGATGACGCACCTGGGACGGCCCAAATGCGATCCGGCCAAAGACGCCGCCTTCCGCCTCGACCGCGTCGCTCAGCGCCTCGGCGAATTGCTCGGCAAACCTGTTCATAAAGTCGATGAAGTGGTCGGCCCGCGCGCCACCGCGGCGGCGGCATCGCTCAAACCAGGCGAGGTCCTTGTCCTCGAAAACGTCCGCTTTCATCCCGGCGAACAAAAGAACGACCTGGAGTTAGCGAAGCAGCTGGCCGCGCTGGGCGACGTGTACGTCAACGACGCCTTCGGCACCTGCCACCGCGCCGACGTGTCGATGGCCGCCGTGCCGCAAGCGATGGCGGGCAAGCCGCGCGTCGTCGGCTTCCTCGTCGCCAAGGAATTGCGCATCCTCGGCGAACTACTCTCGTCCCCGCCGCGACCACTTGTCGGCGTCCTCGGCGGCGGCAAGGTGTCAGATAAAATCCTCTTCATTAAGAAGCTGCTATCGCTGGTGGATAAGGTCCTCATTGGCGGCGCCATGACGTACACGTTCATGAAGGCGCGCGGCCAGGGCATTGGCGGTTCGCGCTGCGAGGCCGACAAGCTCGAGGTGGCCCGCGAGCTGCTTGCCTTGGGCCAAGGCAAGATCGAACTGCCGGTCGATCACCTGATCGCCACCCGGCCCGACGCAAGCGCCGAAACCAAGGTCGTGGAGGGCGATATCCCCGACGGCTGGCTCGGCGTCGATATCGGGCCGCGCACCATCGAGCGCTACACGAGCACCGTCGCGGGCGCAGGCACCGTGGTCTGGAACGGGCCGCTGGGCAAATTCGAGGACGCGCCCTTTAGCGGGGGCACGCGCGCGATGGCCGAGGCGTTGGCCGCGTCGAAGGGCGTCACCATCGTCGGCGGCGGCGAGACGGCCGAGGCGGTCGAGGCGTTCGGCCTGGCGGAGCGTGTCACGCACGTTTCGACCGGCGGCGGTGCTTTTCTGGAATATGTCGAAGGCTCGCCGTTTCCCGCGCTGGCGCAGATTGACGAGCAATGATGGCCGCGAAACCTCTTGACCCTCGAGGCACACGCGGTTGAAATGACAGCTGAGTAAATATAGCTATTGAAGAGTTCGGAGGCTCGGAAGGTGAACCGTGCGAAAGCCCGTTACTCTCCGTGGATATATTGGAGCTTTGGGGACCGATGCGATTCAAGCTTCGGTGTTGTATAAAGCTCTCGCTATTGATGGTGACGATATCGAAGTGTGGGCAGAGCCTTCACGTGAGCGCGGATGGTGGTACTATTGGCTCGTGTCACAAAGCAGGAGATTTCTCCATCGGCTAGCTCTCGTGCGCTACAACTCTGACGCAGATCGGCTTCAAGAGATGATCGAAGGACCCTTCGGTCAGGAACTGTGGGCAGAAGTCGCGTTCGACAAAGACTCCTCCGAACCGGGCGCTGCATCCGACCGGGGCTGCGCGTAGCGTTTTCAAAGATTATTGTTCACCAGCGCTGTTAACAAATGAGCTTGGTCGTTAGGCCGCGGGGATGACATTATTCCGCCAATGGAGTCACCGCAAGAGTTGCACGGGGATCCGCCCTCGCGGCCCAAGCGGGCCCGGTGGTGGTGTATGGGATTGAGGTGGAGTACTTCCACGACTACTTCGTCGGCACGGCAGCAATGCCATGCTTGTCCACAACGGGCCGCAGTGCGTGGTCAAGCAATAGCGCCGGGAGGACATTATTCCGCCAATGGAGTCACCGCAAGAGTTGCAGGGGGATCCGCCGTCGCGGCCCAAGCGGGGCGTACCGGCCGGCCTGTGGATGCGCTGTCCGCAGTGCAAGGCCACGGTCTTTCGCAAGGAGGCGGAAGCGCGCTTCAACGTCTGCCCCGAATGCGAGCATCACTTTTACTTGCCGGCCCGCGCCCGTATCGCCCAGTTGCTCGACGGCGACAGTTTCGAGGAATGGTTCACCGACCTCTGGCCGCGCGATCCGCTCGGGTTCAAGGACCGCGTCGTCTACGCCGATCGCCTGAAAGCCGAGCAGGCCAAGACGGGAATGCCCGACGCCGCCGTCGTCGGCCGAGGCTACATCCGGGGTCGGCCGGTCGTGTTCGGCGTCACCGATTTCGCGTTCATGGCCGGCAGCATGGGTTCCGTCGTCGGCGAGAAACTGACCCGCGCCGCCGAGGCCGCCACTAGCGAACGGCTGCCGTTGATCTTCGTCAGCGGCTCCGGCGGCGGCGCCCGGATGCAAGAGGGCATACTTTCGTTGATGCAAATGGCCAAGGTATCGGCCGCTCTCGGCAGGCACGACCAGGCCGGCGGGCTGTATCTCTCGATTCTGACCAACCCGACCATGGGCGGCGTGGCGGCCAGCTTCGCTCTCCAGGGGGATTTCACCCTCGCCGAACCGGGCGCCCTGATCGGCTTCGCCGGCAAACGCACCATCTGGAACACCGTCCGCCTGGAATTGCCCGAAGGCTTTCAAACGAGCGAGTTCCTCCTGCAGCACGGCTTCGTCGATCGTATCGTCCATCGGAAAGACCTCCGCACGGAAGTGGCGCAGATTATTGATTATTGTGAACAGTGATCGGTTAATCAGTTGATTGATGTTTGGTTAGTTGTTGCCATCTGCGCTGATAATGAAACGATCGGTTATGATGCGGCACCCGGCCTCAAGGCCGAGCCTAATACCGCTGACGCGGGAAGCCCTGTGAACGGGGCTAAAGTATAGGTTCTTCCAGCCTCGTTTACGGGGCTTTCCGCGCTAGCGGTATTAGGCCCGGCCTTGAGGCCGGGTGCGCGTGAGATGCGTTAGCCGCGCAGTTGGCAAGATTACTCTCAAACCCACTGACAATTGACGGAACAGAACCGTGGTCTTCGACAAACTCAAACAACTGTTCGGCGGCGGCCTGGCCCGCGTGGATTGGAAGAAGCGCTTCGAGGTGCTCGGCCGCAGCGGCCAGGGCAGCATGTCGCAGGTCTATCGCGTCAAGGATAAGGAATCGGGCAAGGTCGTTTGCCTGAAAATCTGCGACAAGCAGAAAACCGCCGACTTCGAGAAGCGCTTCGCCGGCCTCAAAAAGCCGTGCGAGGGCGATATTTGCCTGGCACTGAAACATCCGCACATCGCCGTCACCTTCGAGCATGGCCAGACCACGGGCGACGAACCGTATTTGCTCATGGAATGGCTCGACGGCCAGGGAATGCAAGCGCTGGTCGAGGCCAATCACTCGCAACTTACCGGCAATCGCGGCAAGTATCTCGCGCAGGTCGCCGACGCTCTCGCTTACATGCACCAGCAGAAATATCTGCATCGTGACATCTGCCCGCGCAACGTCATCATCGCCCCCGGCAACGTCGCCAAGCTGATCGACTTCGGCCTGAGCCTGCCGTATAAACCCGAGTTCTGCAAGCCCGGCAACCGCACCGGCACCGCTCAGTACCTCGCCCCCGAGATCATCAAACGCACCGCGACCGATCATCGCGTCGATCTGTTCGCCCTCGGCGTGACCGCTTACGAGGTGTTCACGGGCCAGCTGCCCTGGGGCAAGACCGAGTCGATCGAAACGCTGATGCGCCACATGAACAATCCGCCCAAGGACCCGCGCGAACATCGCCCGGACCTGGACGAGGCGACGGTCAAGTTTCTGCTCAAGGGCGTCGAACGCGAGCCGGCCAAGCGGTTCCAAAGCGCCGCCGACTACCGCGATACCATCAAGAAATTGCCCGCGAAGCACTGACGCGCCGTATTGCTTCGCGTTTCGCGCGTCCCCTCAAGGCGGCCGCCATGTCTCAATACGCTTACACCCTGACCGCCGATCCCGCCTGGCCCTGGTGGTTGCTCGCCCTCGTCGCCTTGATTCTCGTCGGCTTGACCGTCTGGACCTATCTCGGCGTGCCGCGCGCCGGCCGGCGCATTGGCGTCGTGATTGCCCTGCGTCTCGGCGCCTTGTTGCTCGCTTGCGTCGCGCTGGCCCGGCCGTCGCTGGCGTCGCGCGAAGACCTCAAGGTGCCGTCCACGCTGCTCATCCTGATCGATAGCTCCGAAAGTATGACCGTGCAGGACGAATTTAACAGTCAATCGCGCTGGGACGCCCTGCGCCGCGTTTTGGCCCGCTGCGAACCGACCTTGCAGCAGTTGCAAGAAGAGCAAAACGTCAAGGTGCATTTCTATCGCTTCGCCGAGCAAGTCGGCGATTTTGATCCCAAGGGCAAGGCCGACGGCAAGCGCACCGACTACGGCGAAGCGCTGCAAACGCTGCACAAGCGGCATGGCGGCGAGCGTCACTTTCGCGGCCTGCTCTTGCTCAGTGATGGCCTCGACAATGGCACGCGCTACAAGACCTCCGAGGAAGCCGCCAAGTGGCGCGCGTCGGCCTGCCCACTGCACACGTTCGTCGTCGGCCAGGCGACCACCGCCTCCGACCGCCGCGACGTGATCGTGACCGCGCTCACTCCCGAGCCGTCGCCGGTGCGCGTCAAGAATAAGCTCATCGTGCATGGCCGCATCGACGCCCCCGGCTTCGAGAACACGCCCGTCAAGGTTCGCCTCAAGATCAATGACAAGGAAGTGGCCGTCGATCAGATTACGCTCAAGCGCGACAAGGACAACGAAGTCACCCTGACGACGCAGGCCCCCGACAATCCCGGCGAGATCAAGGTGACGCTCAGCGTCGATGGACAGATCGGCGAGGCAACGCTCGCCAACAACGAGATCAGCACCTACGTCACGGTCATCAAGGAGGGCTTGCGCGTCCTGTACGTGGACCGTCTGCGCCTAGGCGAGCCGAACGCCATCCGCGCCGCCCTGCGCGACCCGCGCATCAACTTGACCATGCTCTATCGCCAATCGGAAGAACCGCTCAGCCCGGCCGAGCGCGCGGCTCTCGATTTCACCAAGCAGCACTACGACGCCATCATCCTCGGCGACGTGTCGGCGCGACGCCTGTCTGGCGGCGATACGGCGGTCCTCCAGGGGATGCACGAAGCCGTGCGTAAGAAGGGCGTCGGCCTGATGACCATAGGCGGCTATCTGAGCTTCGGCAACAGCGATTGGCAAGACGTCAAATGGGCCGACCCGAAGACGGGCGAGGAACGCCGCTTCGCCGACCTGTTTCCCGTCGAATTGAACGTCAGCGGGCAAGACGACGGCGACATCAAGCTGCGGCCCACCCCCGCCGGCCTGGCGTATTACGTCATGCGCCTGAGCGACAAGCCGGCCGAGAACGGGCCGCTGTGGGACAAGTTGCCGGCCTTGAAAGGTTATACAAAGATGGGCCGGGTGAAGACCGGCGCCCACCTGATGGCCACCGGCGCCGACCCCAAGGCAGACGTGCCCCTGCTCGTCAGCGGCCAATTCAACGAAGGCCGCACCCTCGCCTTCGCCGCCGACACTACCTGGCGCTGGCGTAACCTCGGCCTGCCCGATAAGGCGGAAGGCATCCCCCTGCACGAACGCTTTTGGCGGCAAGCCGTCCTCTGGCTCGCCAAGCACGACGAGTCTTCGAGCAGCGTCTGGGTATCGCTCGACGCGCGGCGTCTGCCGTCCGGCGCCAAGTTGGGCTTCAGCGCCGGCGCTCGCGGCAAGGAGGGCGAGCCATTGCCCAATGCCCGGTTTGAGGCAACCATCACCGATCCGCAGGGTGGCCGAACCACCGTCCCCGTGGCCCGCGAAGGCGAGGATTACCGCGGCACCTATTGGAAGACCGACGTGCCCGGCGAGTACCACGTCGAGGTACGCGCCTTCGCCGCGGGGCAGACGCAGCCGCTGGAGGAAAAGGCGACGGCCCGCTTCCTCGTCTATCAGGACACGACGGAACTGCAGCGGCAAGCGGCCGACCCGTCCTTCCTGGCCAAGCTGGCCGCCACCGGCGGCGGTAAGGCCTATCGCCTCGAAGACCTACCGCGCCTTCTGCAAGAGATGCGCTCGCAGCCGCTGGCCAGCGCCAAACCGAAGACCGAACTCTGGCCCGACTGGCGGCGCACGCAAACGTCGGGATTCTTGCCCGCCTTCTTCCTGGCGTTCGTGGCGTTGTTGTCGGTCGAATGGCTGCTGCGCCGGCGCTGGGGATTGGTGTGATAAACCTCGTTCCCGAGCTTCCGGCGCTTGGGAACGAGAACGGGTGGGCCTCACTACGAATAGCCCACACCGTCCACTACTCTTTCACTGCCGCCACCGCCAGTTTCTGCAACTCGTGGCGCATCTTCGAGGCGTCCGAATTGGGCATGCCGACCCGCTGGATGAGCAGCACCATGAAGAGATCCTGCGTTGGATCGATCCAGCCTTGCGTGGCGAAGGCGCCGCCGTGTCCGTAGCTGCCGGGCGATAGCATTTCGGTCACGCCGGTCGGCTTCTGCACGACGGCCCAGCCAAAGCCGAAGCCGGAGCCGGGGGTGAAGCCGGCGGTCAGGTCGCCGGTATGCACGGCCGTCATCGCGGTGACGCTCTCGGGCGATAGGATGCGCGTCTTGCCCAGCGTGCCCTTGCCGAGCATCATCTGATAGACCTTCGCCAGGTCGGCGCCGGTCGAATACAGCCCGCCCGCCGGCACGGGATACTTGGCGTCCTTCGGCAGGTCGAGGATGTTGTTCTTGGCGAGGACCAACTTGCCGGTCTCTTTGTCCTTGCCGTAGGTGAAAGCGCAGCGCGCCAGCTGATCGGCGTTCGGGTAGAAGGTGGTGTCCTTCATGCCCAATGGCTCGAAGATGCGCTTGCGGCAAAAGTCCTCATACGATTGGCCGGAGACGACTTCGATCACGCGGCCAAGCGTGTCGATGCCGGTGTTGCAGTAGGACCACTTGCTGCCCGGCTCGAAGTTGAGCGGCTGCTGCGAGAAGGCGATGACCCCTTCCGCCAGGGTGCGGTCGCGCTTCAAATACAGGTCGGCCATCCCCGGCGGCGGGGCGCCGGGCAAGCCCGAGGTGTGCGTCAACAGGTCGCGCAGGGCGATGGGCCGCGACGGCTTCTTGAGGATGACGGCGTCCTTGTTCCGCTCGGCGGCGAGCATTTGCCCCTTAAATTCGGGCAGGTGTTTCTCGACCGGATCATCGACCGACAACTTGCCTTCGTCCACCAGCATCATGATGCCGATGGCGGTGATCGGCTTGGTCATCGAGGCGATGCGGAAGAGGGTGTCCTTGGCCATCGGCGCCTTCTTGTCGATATCGCGCAGGCCAATGGCTTCGTGGCTGACGATGCCGTCCTTGCGGCCGACGACGGTGACGACGCCGGAAACTTCCTCGCTATCGACGAAGCCCTGCATGGCCGGGCGGATCTTGGCGAACTTGCCAGCGTCCTCGCCGTGAAGCGGAGTCAGAAACGGGACCGCCAAGGCCAGGGCGACGATGCCGCCCTTGGTCCAAAACGCGAAGCGCATGTCCTAATTCTCCGAGTACTACGGCGTCTTGAGCCGTGGGTCGTTGACGATGATGCCGTCGGCGTGGTCCCTGGGGCGATCGCGCTCGAAGTGCAAGCGCTGGGCGGGAAAGTAGATCG
>JBBSES010000194.1:0-8018 GCA_038239465.1 Gemmatales bacterium | reverse complement strand
CGATAGCGGCTGATGAGGAACAGGCAATAATCGGTGCCCGCCCCATAGAGAATGACGATGGCGAAGACCTTGCTGACGTTCACCAGATGCACGCCGGGAATCAGCGTCAACAGGGCCAATACGTGGCTGGCGACCCAGACGGAAACCGCGATCGTCAGCAGCGGCACCAGCGCCAACAGGGGCGCCCGGTAGACGGCGATCAGGATGACGACCACGAGGAAAACGGTGGCCAGGGTGGTGCGGTCGAGGCTGTTGCTGCTCGCCTTGATGAGATCGCGGCCGACGCCGGCCGCTCCGGTGGTCAGGAGGCGCGGCGCGTCGGCGCCGGCCTGTTCCATCAATGGCCGTAGTCGGGCTTCGGCGCGATCCACGGTATGCTGCGTTTGCACGGCAAGATACGGCGTGCCCAGCGACACCTGAATCAGAGTGCAGCGACCATCCTCGCTCGTCAGCCGCTTGCCGACCAGGCCATCATGATACGAGGCGACATTGCCGAGGCGTAACTCCGGCTCCTCGGCGCGAAGGCAGTCGAGTTCGGCGACCAGGCGATCCACGAGGGCGAAGTCGGCAGGGGTGAGGGGAGCGTCGGGACGCTCGATCGCCAGCACGGCACGGCTGGCGAACACCTCTTGGGGGAACGCTTTTTCCAATAGTTGATAGCCGCGAATGCTGCGGCAGCGGTCGGGCAGATAGCGGATGTCGTCGTCCTGAGAGCTGGTTTCCCAGGCGGGCGCGACGAGGGCGACGGCGATGGCCACGAGCAGCCAGCCCGAGACAATCTTCCAGGGGTGCGTCACCGCGAGGCGGCCGAGGTAGTCAAACATGCCCGAGGCCCTTCCGTGACCGTGTCCGAGGCAGACCGTGCCGCCTGCTGTTTACGGATCGGGCCGGGCTTTTGCAATGGCACAATTGGCGCGGGAGAAGGGAGCGAAGCGGGGCGAGAAGGGAACCGGGGCCGGAACTATTTTGGCTCCGAAACCTCGCCCGAGACGGGATCCTGCTCGTCGTCGTGGCCCGTCTGCAGCTGGGCGAGCCGGCCCATGAGCGCCACGCCGCCGGTGATCGCCGCCAGGCTGACGACGCCCGTCACCGACCAGACGGCCAACGACACGGAGAAGAAGCTTTCCGTCTTGTACGCCGTCAGAAAGCAAGTCACGATGCTGGCCGCGCAGACCGTCACCATCGGCACCAGCGACGCCGTCCGCCCCGCCGCTCCCAACGCCCGGTCGTCGCGCTTCGGCAACGGCTGCCCCTTCTCCAGGGCGCGCAAATTTTCCTCGTGCAGCAGCTGGGCCGCGTCCTGATGCGATTTCAGCAGCTTCGGCACGAGGATGAGCAACGTGATCAACACCAGCAGGGACAGGACCAGGATCACTAACTCTCCACTGTGCTTTTCCACGAATTCGTCCATTTCGGGCGCTCCGGTCGGTGGCGATTGACGACGGCCGAACCTTCCACGTGCAGGGTCATCATATCATAATTACCGAAGACTTCTCTTGTCCGAGGAGGCCGTCCCTTGCGCCACCTGTGTGTCTTCTGCGGATCGAGCGCCGGCGGTCCCCCTCTTTACGCCGAAGCGGCGCGACGGCTGGGCACGCTGTTGGCGGCGCGCGGCATCGGCCTGGTGACGGGCGGCGGCCACATCGGGTTGATGGGCGTCGTCGCCGACGCGGTCCTGGCCGCCGGCGGCACCGCGGTAGGCGTCATACCCCAAGCACTCGTGGACCGCGAGTTGGCCCATCGCGGCATGACGGCGCTGCATATCGTCGAAACCATGCACCAGCGAAAGGCGCTCATGGCCGACCTCTCCGACGCCTTCGTCGCCCTGCCCGGCGGCTTCGGCACCGCGGACGAAATCTTCGAGATCCTCACCTGGCGGCAGCTAGGCATCCACGCCAAGCCGGTAGGGTTGTTCAACGTCGCCGGCTATTTCGATCCGCTTCTGGCCTGGATTGATCGGGCCGTGGCGGACGGCTTCCTTCGAGCCTCGGATCGCGCGTCGATGCGCGTCCACGCCGACGCCGAGGGTTTGCTGGACGATTTGCTAGCTGTTTACGTTTCGCGTCCCTCGCTATAGCCACGGAACCAATTCGAACCCATTGGCGTCCTAGGTCGTGGTCCTGGAAAGCCACGAGGTCGCGCCCACCTGCCTGGCGTTCTCTCCTGACGGCACCGCTCTCGCTTCCGGCGGCCTGGACTTCAGCGTCTTCCTCTGGGACGTGTCGCGCCTGGCCGGCAAACGCGCTATGCCGGCCCGCGACCTCAGCGCCGCCGACCTCGATGCCTGCTGGGCCGATCTCGGGGGTGACGACGCTGCCAAGGCACACGCCGCCATAGTGGCCCTCGGAAGCGCTCCGAAGCAGGCGCCGGCCTTCTTGAAGGAGCGCCTCGACAACGCCATCGAACGCCTCGGCGTGAAGCGAATCCAGCAACTGATCGCCGACCTGGAAGACGAGCGCTTCGCCACTCGCCAGAAAGCCGCCCGCGAGTTGGAACAACTCGGCAACCTCCCCCTCGCCGCGCTGGAGCAAGTCTTGAAGGAAAAGCCCTCTCTGGAAATGCGCCGCCGCGTCGAGCAGCTGCTGCAGCGCCTCGACAACGACAACTTGGCGACCGAACAGCGCCGCCTGGGGCGAGCGTTCGAGGCGCTGGAATATGTCGGCAGCGCCGAAGCGCGGGACCTCCTCGAGCGCGTCGGCGCGGCCCCGCTACCGCCCGCCTTGCAGGCCGAAGCGGCCGCCTCCCTGAAACGGATGCCAACCGTGGCCAAGTGAGGCTTGCCGTTTCGCGTCTCTCCCTCCTCCCTTCCCGGCATTGACACGCTTGCCGCGCTTGGGCTATACCTCCTTACCTTCCCCGTCCGCGCGACGACCTTCCATCGCGCCGGCCGGCTGGCAAACGGATTTGCCCACCCATCGCTCGTGCTTGCAAGGAGGCTCCGGCCATGATGACGGGCACCCTCACCGCGCCCGCGGCACCATTCTGTCCCGCGATTTCCCGAGAGGGCAGCCTGCTCGCGTCCTGGGGCGACGACGTGCGTTCCCTCGATTGGGACTTCCTCCTGCGTTACCAGGAGGTCGCGGAACTGCTCGACCGTCTCCTTCGTGGGGCATGCCGGCCGGTGCGCGTCCTCGAAGTCGGCTGCAACAATCACAATCTCCTGCCCCGGTTGCTCGACCCCGAGCGCGCGTCCGTGAGCCGTTGCGACGTGCAACCGTTCGCCGCCGACCCGGATTTCTTCGCGATTCCCCCCGCGCCGCCCTGGCCCATCGCCGACGAGACCTACGACGCCGTCGTCGCTCTGGAAGTACTCGAACACATGCCGGCCGCGCGGCGCCCCGCGTTCATCGCCGAATGCCTGCGCGTCGCGCGGCACGGGGCCATCTTCACCTGCCCCAACGGCGTGCCGGAAGTGGCGGCGGCGGAAGCGGTCGCCGCCGCGTCGTACCAACGGCGTCACGGCCACCCGCACCCGTTTCTGCAAGAACATCTGGAGCACGGATTGCCAGCGGAGGAGGATATCCGCGACATCCTCCGCGATCTCGACGTGCCGCACGCCGTCCGCGACAACGCGCCGCTCGACGTCTGGCTGCCGATGCTGCTGCTGTCCGAAAACCTCAAGGAACGGCAGACCCGGGCGGAAGTGCAGCGGTTCGTCAACGCGCATGCCTCGGAACTTCCGCCATCGGACAACTCGATCTGCTATCGCAAAATTTACGTCTGCGCCAAGACGTTCGACGCGACGGCGGCGCTGGAGCCGGCGCCGACCCCAGACGCGGTCGCCCCGGACAACCCTTCGCCGACGGTCCTCCCGTTGCACCATTTCGCGGCCGTGGCCGGCGCCGCCTTCCGCGACCTGGCCGAGGAGTATTTGCCGGCGCGCGAAGAAGAGCGCCGCCAATTAATGGCATATCGGCACCGATTGGCGGAATACCAGGACGAAACGGCCGCCCTGCTGGAGGACCACCGCGACGACCTGCAAGTGCTGCAAGGCCAACTCGCCGCCAGCGATGCCCGCCGCGAGGACTATCGCTATCAGGTGCTCGTCCTCGACTCCTTCGTGCGTTCGCTCCTTTCCTCGAAGGTATGGGCTTTGTTGGCTCCTGTGCGGGCGGTGCGGAACTGGCTACGGCCGCGCGGCTTCGACGCCAGCGCCTTGATCCCCTGGCGCCAGCTGGAGCCGGCTCTCGACGGTGAAGTTGGCTCCTGGATCGCCACCGGGCCGCAACCCTCGTTCGTCGTCCCGTGCGCCTTTCCCGCGGGGTGGCTGCGCATCCGGTTGACCCTGGTCAGCGATACGCCGGGGCCGGTCGCCCTGTATGCCGATCACGGCGCCGGTGACATCGATTGCCTGGAGCGCACGCTGCTGGAAGACCGTATGGACCGCGAATTCCTGGTTCGTCTGCGCCGGCCGGCGCTGGCCCTGCGCTTCGATCCGCGCAACGCTCCCGGCGCTTTCCGCGTCGAGCGCCTGGAAGCCAAGCCCTTGTCGCCACTCGCCGCCTTCCTCAGCGGCCGCGAGCGCCCGACTCCCGCGCCGGCGCGAATCGCGGAGCCAATCAGATATGAACATATAAGTAAGCCATTACTTAATAGGGATGGCCGTCGCCGATTGAACATCGTCTACGTGCTGCGGACGGCGGGGCTGTGCGGCGGCGTCAAGGTTGTATTGGAGCATGTGACCCGCCTGCGCGAGCGCGGCCACGACGCGATCCTCTATCACCTCGACGGCGACACGAGGTGGTTCCCGCGCCGCGTGCCGGCGCGGAGCTTCGCTTCGCCGGACGCCCTGCGCCAGGCGCTGGCCGACTTCCGCGGCATCAAGGTCGCCACCTGGCACGAAACCGCACCGTGGGTGGCCGACAGTCTGCGCGCCGGCGATCGCGGCTACTACCTGGTGCAGGACATCGAGGAAAGCTACTGCGACACGTCCGAAGCCGCCACGGCCGTTCTCGACACCTACCGCCTGGGGCTCAAGCCGCTGACCGAGGGCACCTGGGTACGCGACCAGCTGCGCCAGCGCTTCGGCCTCGAATCGGCCTTCGTCAGCATCGGCCTGGACCACGATATCTTTCAGCCGCAGCCCACCATCCGCGATCCGCAACGCATCCTGACGCAAATGCGCACCTGGTCCGGCGGCGGCGACGCCGGCACGCGCCTCAAGGGCTGGCAAACGGCGCGCGACGCCGTGCTGCGCTGCCTGGAGCTAAACCCGCGCACCGCGCTGACGACGTTCAGCATGGAGGAGCGCGTCGCCCTGCCACCGGAATTGCTGCACGTCCACATGCGCTTGCCCAGCGACGAAAAGCTGGCCCACCTCTATCGCCGCGCCGGGCTGTACTTGCTGACCAGCACGCACGAGGGGTTCGGCCTGACCGCCGCCGAGGCGATGGCCTGCGGCTGCCCCGTGGTCGCCACCCGCGCTCAGGGCAACGAGGAATTTTGCATCGACGGCCGCACCGCGCTGCTGGCCGACGCCGGGGATATCGAGGCGCTCGCCGCCCACTGCCATCGCCTCCAGACCGACCCCGATCTCGCCGACGAACTGGCGCGCAACGCCCGCCAACTCATCCAAAACTACACCTGGGACCGCGTCATCGACCGCCTGGAACAAGAGTTCTTGCCGGGCGACGACGCCATGCCTTCCGCCGCCGTCGATGGGGCCGAATACCCCAACCTCGGCCTCGACGCGGAACCCTCGTGCGACTGGACCTTCGTTATCCCCACGGTCAACGAGGTCCGCCTCGTGGTCCAGAGCGTGGCCACATGCCGGCAATATGCTCGGCCGGGGGCATCGCTCCAGTTCATCGTCGTGGACGACGGCACCCAGGACCCAACGGTCCTCGAACGGCTCGAAAGTGCCTCCCGCGATCTCGGTTTCGAGCTGTTGCGCAATCACCAAAATCTCGGCTTCAGCGCCACCATCAACAACGGTCTGCGTCACGCGCGCGGCCGGTTCATCGTCCTGTGCAACAACGACGTCGAGTTCTTTCAACCCTGGGACGAACCGCTGGCGCAGGCCTTCGACGATCCGGCCATCGGCATCGTTGGCGGCAAGCTCCTGTACCCCGACGGCACGATTCAGCACGCGGGCATGGCCAAGGTGCCCAACGAACTGACCTGGGTTCACGCCTTCGGCAAGGAGCGCGGCGACCACGTCTCGGCCAACGAAAGCCGCGACGTGTGGGCCGTCACCGGGGCGTTGTTCGCCCTCCGCCGCGCGACGCTGTGCCAGCTGGGCGGCCTCAGCACCGCCTACGCCACCGCCTACGAAGACGTGGACTATTGCCTTCACGCCCGGCAAAACGGCGTGCGCGTCGTCTACCGCGCCGACGTGGCGGCCTATCACCTCGAAGGCGGCACGCGCGGCGCCACGCCGGGGCAGAAACGCGGCCGTCCGTTGCTCTGGGCCGAACGAGAACGGGCGGGGCGGCAGTACTTCGAGCAAAAATGGGCGGCGCTACGCGCCGTCGAGGATTTCGCGGCATTGCGGCCAACGCCGCATCTGGTTAGCGACGCTTCGTAGAAGCGTAACAAGCCGAGGACCGACCGTGTCGTATTCCCAAGTCATCGTCTCGACCATCGGCGCCGAGGCCAAAGACTCGGCCCTGCTCCTGGTGGACCTTAAGCGCGACACCTATCGAACGCTGTTGCCGTATTATGGTCCCATCCACGTCACGCCCGATGCCCTCTATGTCGTTCATAGTCGGCAGCATCGCGCGGTCCTCGAAAAGTTCGACCGCGACGGGCTGGCCTGGTCGCGCCGCTTGAACGATTGTCTCGACACCCATAGCGTTGTCGAAGTCAACGGCCGTCTCGCCGTCTGCTCGACGGGGACCAACGAGGTCCTCTGGCTCGATGGCGCGGGAGTAGAGCAGAACCGTTGGTCGCCCGACCCGATGCACGAGCCGGATTCCTGGCATATCAATTCGCTGGCCGCCCACGAAGGTCGTCTGTTTACCACCTGCTTCGGCCGCTTCCCGCGCTTTCGCGGCTGGGCGGGCAAGGTCGATGGCGCCGGCATGTTGCTGGACGTCGATAGCAAGCGCGCCGTCCTCGAAGGTTTGTCCGCGCCGCACGATCCGCGCCGGCTGGAAGGCGCCTGGCTGCTCAACAACGCCAGCAAGGGGCAAACGCTGCGGATCCCCGATGGCCAGGCGCCGCAAGTGGTCGCCGCCGGCCCCGGATTCTCGCGCGGCCTGGCTGTGCTGGACGACGTGTACGCCATCGGCTTCAGCACGCCCCGTCACGGCCCCGACCGGGGATGCGCGCGTGTGGCCGTCGTCGATCGCGCCCGGCCGCGCATCCTGAAGACCATCTCCATTCCCCATCCCGAAATTGGCCACATCTACGCCGCCCCCGCCGACAACGTACTCGCCGCCGTCTTTCGAGAAGGCGAACGCGGCCGGCCCGTGTCCCTGCCTTACAGCGCCATCGCCAAAGCCGACCGCGCGGGCACGCTGGAGGTGGTCGGCCCACCCCGGCCGCTGGGCGAGGGCGTCTTCGAGTTTACGGTACGCCTGACCAATGCCGGCGCCGCGGTCTGGGCCAGCGGCGCCGATGTACCCCTCCAACTGGCTTATCAGATATTCGACGCTCGCGGCGACATCCTCCTCCCCGAAGGAGCGCGGACGCCGTTGCCCCTGGAATTGTTGCCGGGCCGCACGCTGACGTTTAACGTTTCCATCGACCTCGCGCTGTGTCGGCACATGCCTCTGGCCACGGCATTGCATTTAACCCTGGTGCAAGACGGCGTGGCCTGGTGGGAGGCGAACGAACGCTGGACGCCCGCGCGGGTCGCCCTGCCGCGTCCGTCTCGACGGGAGCATTCGGCCGTTCGCGTTCGGGAAAACGTGGCGTTCGTTTGACACTCGATAGGGGCTTGAGCCTCCCGCTGGCCGCTTCGTTCAACATGCACCACACCGCGCGCACCGCTCCCCATCCCCGCAATAGCCACGGCGGCCCCGCGCGCCCATCGGGGTTCTATTGACCCCTGGCGCCTGTCCGGTAGCGGTGTT